>JAEUWI010000054.1 GCA_016791475.1 Candidatus Hydrogenedentota bacterium | reverse complement strand
ATAAGACCCATAAGACCCATAAGACCCATAAGACCCATAAGACCCATAAGACCCATAAGACCCATAAGACCCATAAGTCCCATTTCGCCCGCCTCAGTGCGCGACTGAGCGCACTCGTTTCTCCGTTATGTGCTTCGGCGCCGCGGGCAAGGCGGGATTAAGCGCCCGTGCGGGTTCGTTGACATAGTGCACGATGTCGTGGGACGTCCAGAAGGCGGCGCCGATGGGTTTTCCGTTTATTTCGACCAGCAGCACGGCGCAGCCCTCGTCGAGTTCGCCCATGTCGAACTGTGCGGCGCCCGTGGGGTAGCTCCGGCTCAGGCCCTCCTTGATTTGCTCCAGAACAAGTCGGGCCGAGGCGATTTCCATCGGGGAATTCTCCCGGAAGCGCGGGGCCTTGCCGCTGGCGCACCCGGCAGCCATCAGCGCCGTGAACGCCATAAATCCAACCGCGCCAATGAATGTCCTGTTTCGGCTCATAACGTCCCCTTTTCTGTTCCGCGATACACAAGCGCCGCATTGCTGAAACTGCAATGCGGCGCGATGGAATTGGACGGTCGTACGACTGAATCAGCCTTTGCGGATCACCACGGTGTCGCCCACCTGGAGCACGTGGTTCTTCGGCCAGTTGTTCCACTTGTAAAGATCGCTGATCTTTACACCATAGCGGCGGGCGATCGTGGTGGGATTCTGACCGGTGGAAACCTTGTGCGTCGTTTCGGCGGGCGCCGCGGCCGCGCGCTTGGAGGGCGGGGTCGCCGCTTCGCCGCCGCCGGAGACCTTATAGGCTTTGCCCGCCTGCAGCACGGACTTGGAGGTGAGGCCATTCCATGCAAGGAATTCGCTCAACTTCACGCCGTATTTCTCGGCGATGACGCCGGCGCTTTCACCTTTCTTGACGGTGTGCATGGTGGCTTCGGTCTTGGCGCTTGAAGTCTTCTTTTTCTCGGCTGACTTGTCGCCGGAGGCTTTCTTGTCGGGCGCGGCGGAGGCGAGCTTCAGCTCTTTTTCTTCGGCCTTTTCCTTCTTGCCCGTTTCTTCTTTCTTCGTGGAGGCCTTCGCCTCCGGCGCCTTTTCGGCCGCCTGTTTGGCGGCGGGCTCGGCGCCGCCACGGACCTGCTCGGGCGTACCGGCGGCAACCACCAGCTTGTCGCCCACCTTGATCGTGGACTTCGAACCGAGGTTGTTCCAGGCCAGGAAATCGCGCAGCGGCACGTCGTAGTCGCGGGCGATCTTCGCCGGGTAGTCGCCCGGTTTCACTTCATGAAACTCGCCGCTATCGTTTGCGGCAACCTTAACCGGCGCGCTGGACTCGGCGGCGGGCTCGACTTCCGCTTCGGCCACGACCGTGTCGCCAACCTGCAGGCTTTCACCCACGATTAGTCGCTCGCGGCGCCCCTTGTTGTTCCAGGCCTGAAGATCGGCCACGGACACCTTGTGCGCCTTGGCGATATCGAACAGGGTGTCGCCGGGCTTCACCGTGTAGGTTGCTTTGGTGCGACTGGACTTGCCCACGCTGCCCGCTTTGCGGTCGGAGGTGGATTTCGCTTTGTCCGCCTTGGCCACGACGACCTCTTCCGGCTGCACGGATTCAAGCGCGTCGCCGGGATTCCCCCCCACGCCTTCGGAGGCGCCACCGGGCAGCTTCAGGGTTTCGCCGGCGCGCAGGCCCCGGGCCGTGCGGATGCCGTTGATGCGCATGAGTTCCGTGGCGGAAACGCCATGGCGCGTGGCAATCTGAGATACGGTCTCGCCGCGCTTCACCTTATAGGTGTCGCTCGCATACTGGACCGTAACCGGCTCGGAGCTGGTCAAAGCGCTGGCGAAGCGTTCCGTGTCCGCTTTGGGAACCAGAACGTGATAGGAACCCGTGGGCGGCGTGGTCTCGTTCAGGAGGGCCGGGTTGAGTCGGGCCAGCGTGCCTTCGCTGTAACCCATCTGCTCGTCCAGGCGGCTGAGGGAATAGGCCCCCTTCACCGGAACCTGGACCACCTCTTCCGGGGGAACGGGGTTGACCTTGAATCCGTAGCGCTCGGGAGAATGGGCGACGATTACGGAAGCCACAAAGCGGGGGAAGTATTCTTTGGTTTCGAGACGGATCCGGTTGGACGCGGGCGGCGTCTCAAACAGTTTCCACAAGTCGGTTTCGCCGCCGTTGGAGGCGATGGCCCGCTCCAGACCACCTTCGCCCATGTTGTAGGCGGAGAGGGCGAGCGGCCAGTTCCCATTGAAATGGGTGTACAGCGCCTTCATATACTCGATGGCGGCGTCCGTCGCGCTGATCCAGTCGTAGCGCTCGTCCACATGGGAGTCCACGCGGAGATCGAAGCGCTGGGCTGCCGGGCGCATGAACTGCCACATGCCGCCCGCACCGGCGCGGGATACGATTTTGGGCTGAAATCCGCTCTCGATGAGGGCCAGGTAGGCCAACTCTTCCGGCATGCCGTTTTCGCGAAGTCGCTGGCGGATATGGGGCAGATACTTGTGGCTGCGGTCCAGGAATATCTGGAAATTCTTGGGATAGCTGTTCTGGATCTTGTCGATCTCCTGCAACACGGGTTCCGGCAGGGGAAAGGGGATCTGGAACGCGGAAAGATCGCCCGGTGTACCTTGGGCGGGCGTGGGCGCCACGGCCCCATCGTCCAGCGGGCTGGCGCTGCGGGCCTGATACAGCCCGGCGTTCTGGGTGGAACCGTTCAGGATTGCCCCGAACTCCTCCCGCAACGAATAGAAAATCTTGGGGTCCAGGTCGGCTTCGGTCAACAATTCCAGCATGAGGACATACTGGCGGAGGGCCGCCTCCTCGTCGCCGGCTTCCTGGGCGGCATTGGCGGCCTGGAAGGCCCGGTCCGCTTCCCGGAGCAGGTCGGTCACCGAGCGGCTGGCGCCGGTCGTGCCGGGCGCACCGGCGTTTTCAAGGGCCTCCAGCGTCTCGGCCTCCACGGCGGCCGTGGGGGGCAGGGGCTCGAACTGTTCGGTGTCCCGTGCGGCATTCTTGCTGGTGGTGGCGCATCCGGAAACGAAAGTGAGCGCCAGTGTTAGTATGCATAGGGTAAAAAAGTGATAGTTCTTCATAGAAGGCTGAAAAGCTCCTTAGTTAGTGAGGGCATTGCGTGGCGATCCGAGGCCTGCCTTTAGCGCATGACCCTGTCTGTGTGGATCGGCCACACCTTCATCGCGGGTGGGCGCGGTGGTCGCCTTGGGGGCTTTCCTCCCGTGTCACCTCCCCGTGGTCGCTTCGCCGGGTAATACCTCCCCCTGGCAAAACGATTGGGCCCATCTCCAAGTATCCTCCAGAACATAACTGGCACCCGCGGCCGCGCGGTGGGTGGAACCGAGCGGCCTTGCGCTCGTGATCCGGTTTGGGACCCGCCGGGTATCGAGAAGACTTGGTCCTCCCGTGAACTTCGGATAGTTTATTCTACATCTTGTGGGGTGTCAAGCTACTTTGTGTGCATCTAGTATTGAATTTCTCACTTTGCCAGCCTGACAGCTCCGCTAAGTCCGCAGGCGCGCCCGCAGTACCCCACACGGTATCAGGTTGGCATGCGCCGGAACAAATAGATGCCCGCCACCATGAACACCGCCGTCGCCAGCCACGCCGCCACCAGCGGCGGCAATAGACCGATGGTGCCCAGGCCCACGGAGATGGCATAGAGCATCACGTAGGCGAGTCCCAGCGCGATACTGATGCCGAAGCTGATAAAGATCCCGCCCCGGCGTATCTTCAATGCAAACGGTATGGCGAGCCAAACGATGACAAAGCAGAGGATCGGTCGAGAAAATTTGGTGTGGAAGGCCACCCACCCTTTGTCGGCGGGTACGCCCATGCCCTCGGCGCTCTTCAAGTCGTGGTAGAGCGTGGTGACGGACTTGCCCTCCGCCGGCTGGCTCAGGGCGAAGAGCATCTCGGGTGATTCGCTGAAGGGCGCGGGCTGCTGGCTGATCAGGGCGGTGCTGCGGGTGGACTTGTCCCGACGGAACGAGGCCCAGCGGCCGTCTTCCAGAATCCACTGGTTTCGCTCGGGATCCCAGTAAATCCGGTTGGCGCGGATTTCGTCCATGCCGTTCTCCGTGAAGGCGTGAATAAACACATCCTTGCCGGTGAGGGCCACGGGATTGAAGCGCAGGATGTGGCAGGACCACTTCTTCTCCCCCAGATTGGTCCAGCTCGGCCCGGCCCCGTCGGCCTGGGTAAATCGACGGAAGTACTCCCGGTCGATGCGGTTGGCGGTTCGGGCGGACTCGATTCCCAGGGTGTTCTCAAAGGCAAAGACAGCCACCGCGAGGAGCAGGGCAAGCAGAATGGGCACGCGTGCGATACGGCCGAGACTCACCCCGCCGGCCAGCAGGGCCGTAATCTCGTGGTCCTGGGCGGCTTTGCCCAGCACCAGGAGCGTGGCGACGAGCAGGGCGAGGGCGAGGGCCTGAAACTTGAACATGAAGGTGGGCACGTGGCTGGCATAATACTGGACCACGATGGGCCAGGGGATATCATATTTCACGATGGAGCTTTGGCGGGCCGTGAGCAGATCGATGACGATATAGAGCAGTACAAAGGCCAGCAGGGTCCTGGCCAGGGCCCCGAGGAGTCTGACGGCGAGTCGGCGGTCATAGAGGTTCATACGCGATCCACCCGCCACAGGAAAAGCAGCCCCACGCCGATGAGGGCCAGATTTGGCACCTGGGAAAGAAGGACCACCACGGTCAAATCCGGCAATTCGCCGCCCTTCATGATGGCGGCTTCGGCAACGGTGCCGAGGATTCCGTTGAGCATCGACCGGAGTACAAAATAGGCCACAACAATGATCAGGCCGCTGGAAAAGGTGAAGGAGCGCCCGGAACGGCGGGCCCGCGCGCCAACAGGCGCCGCAACCACACTGACCGCGAGACACATGAGGGGAAAGGCAAGCCGGTCGCCGATCTCGCTGCGGACCTTGGCCAGTTCCACTTTTATAACTTTGTTGCCCGCTTTGGCGGTCTCTCGAAGTACGCCCTCTTCGTGGAGCAGGCGGGCCAGGGTCCACCCCTGGCGCTGTCCTTCCCGCTCGAAGGTCTGGAGGCGGGGCAGGGTGATCCGGGAAGACTCCACATTGACCGTCATCTGATTTTCCTGGATCGGCCAGACGTCCTTCATTTCGAGGCGCGCGACACCGTTTTCGTCGATAACCCGGGCCGACTTGGCATAGTGGGCATGAATATTCTGCTCCCGTTCCTGGAGCACGATCACGTTGTGCAGGGTTCGATCCGCATCGCGGCTGCCGATGTAGACCCGCCAGCCACCGTATTCGTGCATCACCCCGGTGGGGACCGTATCCAGCGTGACGCGCAGGGGCAGTTCACTGCCTATAAGATAAGACAGGCGCTGAAAGGCCCAGGGCTGAGCTTGATCGAGCAGGAAGAAGGAGGCGGCACTGACAATGGCCCCGGTGGCCACAATCGGGAGCACCAGGCGGCGCAGGGGGATGCCGGCGGCCTTCGCGGCGGTCAACTCGCTGGTCTGGGCCATCCGTCCGAAGGCCATCATGATGCCCAGCAGGAAGGTCACGGGCACGATGAGTCCGGCGAGCGAGGGCAGGGAGTAGAGGGAAATACGGGAAATGTCGAGGACGGTAAGCTGGGCGACCGGCAGCTTTTCCAGCAGGTTCTGAACCTCTTCGCCGATGGTCCCGAGCAATACGACAAAACTGATGACCACGGCGGCCATCAGGGCGGGGATCCAGATCTGTCGGAGGGTATAACGGGTGAGAAGGGTCACTCGGGCTCTACTTTCAGGGGGTTGAGGGGGGAGTATACCGGAAATCGGCCCCCCGGCTCACCTCGCCGCTGTATTTGGGCTAAAGAATCGCCCCGATCCGCCGATAAACGGTTTGCGACGGATTTTAAGACTCACTCTTCCATTGAGGAGACTATACACATGGGAACCATTGCGCTATCCTCTCTGGCAAGCAACTATGCCCCCCGATTTTCCAACTTTCCAGGGAGCGGTACCGCTGCCGCACTCCTTCCTTCACGTCCCGCCCCGCAACGGGATGCCGCCCTAGTCCAACCCAACCAGGAACAGGCCCTCACGGAAGCGTTTGAAGGGGCGGTCTACCGCTCCCTGGAAACCCGGCAATCCCTCTCGCTGCAACTCTCTTCCACCCAGCTTAAACTGGGCCAGGGCGGGGCCGAGGGCGGCTCGGGCGCCTCGCTTGAGACAACCCAGCTCACCTTTGACTTCTTCGAGGAGACGCGCTTCGAGGAACTGGCCCTCTTCCAGCAGCGCACGGAGAAGGCGGGCGAAAACCTCGACGGCGAACGCCAGACCTCCCTCTATGCGGCCAGCCGCGAAATCTCCACGCGATTCGAGTTCTCCCTTTCCATCTCCGGCGCGGCGCTGAACGGCTTCGCAAAGACCGCCGAGGGGGCGAATGGCTCCAACGAGCTCATGGACAAATTGCTCGCCGCCACCGAGAAGTTGCTGGGCGAAGCGGACGAGTTTATCAATCAGTTCTTTTCCCAACTGGACGGCACGGATGGCGCCTTCAACGCCGAATCCCTGGACGAACTCTTCAATGAATTCGTGTCCGGCTTCCTGGAGGCCCTCTCGGGCGACTTTGGCGCGGCCCCGGGCCTGGGCAACGCCGCCGGTCAATCGGGCAAATCGGGAACGACCGCACAGTCCACCTCCGTGCAGCTCGAATTCAAGTTTGAATTCAGCGCTTCCGTCACCACCACCGAAACCCAAGTGCAGCAGGGCGACCCCATCGTATTCGATCTGGACAATGACGGTGTCGAACTCAGCAACTACCGGCAGGGCGCGCGCTTCGACCTCATGGGCACCGGGCGCGCCCAGCAGACGGCTTTTGTAAATGGTGGCGACGCCTTCCTCGCCCTTGATCGCAATAAGGATGGCCGGATCAACAGCGGCTTGGAGCTATTCGGCGAGCAGCATGGCGCGCGCAATGGTTTCGAGGAACTCCGCAAATTCGATCTGAACGGCGACGGCACGATCAACCGCAATGACGCCATATTCAACGAGCTGAAACTTTTCAAAGACAACGGTAACGGCCAGACCGAAGCCGGTGAACTGATCGGGCTCGCGGATGCGGGCATCGACGAAATCCTGCTCAACTATCGCGATGTGGACCAGAATGCCGCCGGCGGCAATCGAATCACCCAGATTGCCTCCTACCTCAAGAACGACGGCAGCAAAGGCCAGGTCGCCGACGCGCTGTTGAACTACATCGCGTAGGGACACATGCGTAGGGACAGGGTCGCCTCGCGAGGACGCTTCGTGGAGTAGATTCGCCGTCACCAACGCCACTATCCCCCGCGTCGCGCCTCCTGACCGGCGGGCCTGTCCTGTCGTTTGACGTCACGACCTTGAATTGAAGAGTTGTCCTGCCAAGGACTAAAGTCCCTCCGCAATGCCTCTCCATGGGGTAAAGTAACCCGCTTCACACCCACGCTCTTCCGCTCACGCGCCCAGATCACCCAAAGCGCATGAGGCAGTCCACGATACTTTTCTGTATAATCACGCCAAGGACAGGAGGTAGCCATGCTTGAAGTTGAGATCCTGGGCGTAAGCCAGGCCGAAGAACATCAGTATCCGCTGGTTTTGTTGCGCCACGAAAATAAGGTGCTCCCCATTCTGGTCGGCCTCCCGGAAGCGAGTGCCATTCAAATCGGTCTGTTGGGCGAGAAGACCGCCCGGCCCATGACCCACGACCTTATCTGCAACCTCCTCGTGGGCCTGCGCGGCGAACTCACCTCCGTCAACATTTACAAACTCGAAAACGAGACCTTTCTCGCCCACCTCAACGTGGAACAGAAAAACGACGAAGGACACATCGAGCAAATCCTACGCATCGACACCCGCCCCAGCGACGGCATCGCCATCGCCGTACGCGTTGGTTGTCCCATCATGGTCGCCGAAGAAGTGATGGAAAGCGCGGCACAGGACGCCTCCATCCTCGGTGAGGCCGATGATGAAGACGACGATACGGATGGGGATGACGATAGCCCGTTTTGAAGAGCGCCTTACCTAGTGGGATAAGTCCTATCAGTCCCACAGGTCCTATGGCACCGATTCTCAAAATGACTGTTCTCTCAACAGACTCAGAAACTTGTGATTCCCTTTCGGAAAGGCATACTGGTCGAACTCATCCGCCGTGACCCAGGCCAGTTCATCGTGGATCTTTGATTTCGGCTTCCCCTTCTCGATCGTACAGCGATACACGTTCAAGGTCACCTTCAAGTGCGTGTAGGCATGGTTCACCGAAGCAATCATCCCCCCCACTTTGACCTTCACCCCGAGTTCTTCCTCGCACTCGCGTCGAAGGGCGTCCTGGTGGCTTTCCCCCGCTTCTAGCTTGCCGCCGGGAAACTCCCACAGCCCTGCGAGCATCCCTTCCGCCGGGCGCTTGCCGATCAAATAGCGCCCATCCTTCGCGATAACCGCCACGACGATCTCTTTGTGGGGCACGGCCTTCTTCGCCTTGCGCACGGGGCGCTTCTCCTGCACGCCGCGTTTATGCGCCTCGCACTCACCGGCGACGGGACAGGAGCCGCAGTCCGGCTTCTTCGGTGTGCAGATGCGCGCCCCCAACTCCATCATGGCCTGATTGAAATCTCCGGGGTCGCTCTCGGGCACAAGGGCGTCGGCCAGGGCCCACAGCTTCTTATCCACCGCCGTGTCATCGATGGACTGGGCGATGTTGAAAAGCCGACTGAGCACACGCTTGACGTTGCCATCGACCACGGGCGCGCGCTCGTTGAACGCGATGCTGGCGATGGCCCCGGCGGTGTATTTGCCCACACCGGGGAGCAGTTGGAGCAAGTCGGCCCGTTCGGGCAGGCGACCGCCGTACTGCTCCATGACCTGGCGTGCGGCCTTGTGCAGATTCCGCGCGCGCGTGTAGTAGCCCAGTCCTTCCCAGAGCTTGAGCACGTCGTGCTCCGACGCGGCGGCCAGGGATTCGAGGGTAGGCAGGGCGGCGAGGAATCGTTCGTAGTACGGCAGCCCCTGATCCACGCGGGTCTGCTGAAGCAGTATCTCCGACAGCCAGACGTGGTAGGGTTCCTTCGTCTTACGCCAGGGGAGATCGCGGGCTTCCTCGCGAAACCAGCGCAGGAGGGCTTTACGGATGGCGGGTGCCTTTTGCATACTCCCGTGGCTTTCGTATTCCCGCGCGGGGCGCCCGGGCTGAATGAAGTGATGTCAGGTGGTGTAGTGTACGCTGTCGGTATTGTCACCGCGCCCCGACGCGGCGGCCCGCCCAACGGAGATTGTGAACCATGAGCAAAAACGAAGTCCAATCCGCCTTCGAGCGATACCAGCACCGCGCCCATGAGATAGTCTTCGAGGCGGACACGGCGGCGGGGCGCCTCTTTGACGTGACCCTGATCCTCCTGATCCTATTCAGTGTCGTCGTGGTCATGCTGGATAGCGTGGAGTCGCTGCGCTCCGACTACGGCCCGACTCTCCATGCGCTGGAATGGTTCCTGACCATCGTCTTTTCGTTTGAATATCTCCTGCGCCTCTCCTGCGTGGGCAATCCCCTGCGCTATGCCCGGAGCTTCTTCGGCATGGTCGATCTGCTTGCCATTCTCCCCACGTATGTCAGCCTGATCTTTCCCGGCAGCCACTACCTGCTCGTGGTGCGGCTGTTGCGGGTGCTGCGCATTTTCCGGGTGCTCAAGGTGGCCCAGTATATCGGCGAGGCCGACCTGCTGATGGATGCCATACACAATAGTCGGCGCAAGATCACGATTTTCCTCTTTGCCGTGCTGACACTGGCCACCATCGCGGGATCGCTCATGTATGTGGTGGAGGGCGCGGAAAGCGGCTTCACCAGTATCCCCACAAGCATCTACTGGGCCATTGTGACCCTCACCACCGTGGGCTATGGCGACATCTCGCCCGTGACGCCCCTGGGGCAGTTCATCGCGACCGCCATCATGCTGTTGGGCTATGGCATCATCGCGGTGCCCACGGGCATTATGAGTGTGGAGATTGCCCGGGCCACGGAGCGGCGCGACATGGTCGCGCAGGCCTGCCGCGAGTGCGGCGGCCACTGCTACCACCGCGACGCGAAGTTCTGCATGCACTGCGGGGTGCCGCTGGAGTTTTGAATGGCTCAGCCGCGCGCCACGCGCCAGAGACGGGCCAGGTGTCGCGCGGTAAATCGGAGATTCTCCACCGCCGCCGCACGGGCCTCTTCCAGGCTCATGGGGCCGGGACAGATGGAGAAAATGGCGGTGACGCCGTGATCGCGCAAAGCGTCGGCCTCGTGGGCCACGCGACCGCCCAAAGCGATGACGGGTACGTTGAACGCGCGGGCGATCCTCGCTATTCCCGATGGGGTCTTCCCGAAGGTGCTCTGGTGATCAAGGCTACCTTCGCCGGTTATCACGAGATCCGCACCGGCCAGGGCCTGGTGGAGGCCGCATAGCGTTGCGATGAGATCGAGGCCGTTTTCCAGTTTGGCCCCGGCGAAGGCCATCAGTCCGCCCGCCAATCCACCCGCCGCACCCGCACCGGGCATGTCGCCCAGACTCACCCGCATGTCCCGCGCCACCACGGTGGCGAAGTGCGACAGGGCATGGTCGAGGATGAGCACATCCTCCGGCGTCGCCCCTTTCTGCGGGCCGTAGACGGCGCTCGCACCTTCCGGGCCGCAGAGCGGATTGTCCACGTCGCAGGCGACATAGAAGTTCACCTCGTTTAGTCGGGGGTGCCGTTCCGAGGCGTCGATGCGATCCAGTTGCACAAGCCGAGCGCCGCCCCCGTCCAGCTCCTCGCCTCGCTTGTTGAACAGGCGATAGCCCAGAGCCTGCGCCATGCCCGCGCCTCCATCGTTGGTGGCGCTGCCGCCCACGCCCATGATCACGTCGTCCACGCCCTGTTCCAGCGCGTGGGCAATGAGCTCACCGGTGCCGCGCGTCGACGCACGACATGGATCCCGCTTTTCCGGCGACACCAGGGCCAGGCCCGAGGCCGCCGCCATTTCCAGTACCGCCACTTTTCCGTTCTGTATAAGACCGTAGCTCGCTTCCACCGGCGCGCCCAGCGGGCCCGATACCGTCCGCGTGATCAATGTGCCGCCCGCCGCACGGACAACCGCTTCCACCGTCCCTTCTCCGCCGTCCGCCATGGGAAAAGCGATCACTTCGGCATCGGGCATGCCCTCCAGCCAGCCGGCGCAGACCGCGTCGGCCACTTCGCTCGCGCGCAGACATTCCTTGAACGAATCCGGGGCGACGACTACGCGCATGGGCAGGTCCAATCCAAAGGTGGTACAATACCGGTCCGCTGTGCAGGGACACGGGTATGCGAACAATACCCGTTTTCAGAACTGGGTTACAAGGAGCGATTGCATGAAGGTTTCTCGCAGAAATTTCCTGGGCTATTCGGCCCTGGCCGGCCTGGCGGGTTGCGCCCGAATCGAGAACAGCAAGCTGGGTAAGATTACCCCCGAATTCGAGTTTGGTGACGACGGCATTCTCAAGTTCGCCACCCTCGGCGACCTCCACATGCTCGACTCGCGAAGCGGGGGCATCGTAGGCCGCGCGGTGAACCGGATTAACAGCGACGAGGCCATCGATTTCACGGTGGTGCTGGGCGATCTCACCACCCATGGAACGCTGCCGGAAACGAACCTGGCGCAGCAGGCCCTCGGTCGCCTCGTGAAGCCCTGTTACGCCATTCCCGGCGAGCACGACAACAACCCGGCCACGGAAAACAAGTACGAGTTCTATCAGCGCGCCTTCAAGAAAACGCAGTGGCGCGAGAGCAACGCGGGATGGGTGCTTCTCGGCCTGGATACCTGCGACGGCACCGCGAGCCAGACCACCGTGCCCCAGTCCAGCCTGGACTGGCTCCGGGATCAACTGGCCCACACGGAAAAGAAGAAGCCGCTCGCCCTCTTCACCCACCACCCCCTCGCCCCGAACACGAAAGGGGAGCGCGCCACCAACGCCGACGATGTGCTTGCCCTCTTTGCGGGCTACAACCTCAAGCTGGTGGCCTCGGGCCACTACCACGGCAATCAGGAGGAGGAACGGGACGGCGTGCTCTTCGTGACCACGGCCTGTTGCAGCGCCACGGTGGACAACGACGACGGCACGGAGGAGAAGGGATTTCGCGTCTTCACCATGGAAGGCGAGACCGTAACGCACGAGTTCATCGCCGTATCGTGAACGATCAGAAACAGGTCAGGGTCATCGCGGCCACGATAATTTTCACGACGGCCGCGTTGGCCCTTATGCTGGCCGGCGGCTGGAGCGGATTCATGTCCAGCGCCGGGGTCAAGATGGCCGCATCCACGGGATTCCTCGCAACGGCACTGGCGGCGGGCGCCCTGCGCGGAAGTTACGGACGAACGATCCTGGCCGCACTCGTGTTCTGCTGGTGGGGCGACTACTTCCTCACGAGGGGATCGGACACTTCATTTCTTCTCGGGCTTGTCGCCTTTCTCCTGGGGCACCTCGGCTTTGCCGTCGCCTTCATGATCCACGGCGCCAACACCCGCTGGACCTTCGCGGCCGCTGTGCTCCTGCTCATCCCCGCGACCGCTGTCTACCTCTGGCTCGAAGAACACCTCGGCCCCATGAAGCTGCCGGTCTGCGCCTACATCGCAGTCATCAGCCTCATGCTCGCCCTTGCAACAGGCACCCGCGGTCGCGGGGCCACCCCGCTCATCCTCATCGGCGCGGCTCTCTTCTACGCCTCCGACCTCTTCGTCGCGCGGCAGAAATTCGCAACCCCCAGCCCTTGGAATCCCCTGATCGGCCTCCCCCTCTACTACGCCGCCCAACTCTGCCTCGCGGTCAGCGTCGCGTCGCGCAAATAGCCCCCCGCCGGGCAAAGTTTTGCGCGGCACGTCTGGCCTGTGCTACTATTTGGGTCCTTCGGGCGATTAGCTCAGCTGGTTAGAGCGCTGCCTTCACACGGCAGAGGTCACAGGTTCGAGTCCTGTATCGCCCACCATTTAAACACGTACCGCGCAGAGCTTCTCTGCGCGGTTTTTTTTGCCCCGCGAACTCCCGCGGTGCGAAGCATCCCGATATCCGGGCGCAACGAGGGCGGCGATTTGCTAAGTGGTACTGATCGCGTCGGCTTCCATTTCGAAGAGCAGATTGTCGCGGCAGACCTCCGCCGTCATCGTGATGATGGGCAACGACTCCAGTCCGTGGTCGACTCGGTATTGATCGAATCGCGGAATATCTTTGGGATGCTTGACGTAGGCAATGGCGCGGGTCACGTTGCCCCACCCCATGTCCCTGGACTGGAGGATCGCCTCGACGACGTCCATCGTGACCTGTATCTGCCCGTCGATATCACGCTCGTGAATCGTCTTCCCGTGAGGCTCTATGCTGGCCGTACCGGAGATAAAGACTTGGCGCCAGTCGGGCAGCACGAGCTCGGCCGCGCGGCTGAAGGAACTGCCGTAGTCGGTGGCGGAACACTGGAGCGGCGAGGGTACGGCGGCCATGCGGACCTGCTCGTTCTTCGGCTTCACGGCGATTAACCCGCTGACGATGGAAGATCCGCTCACGTTGCAGGCGCCAATGCCCGTACTGGCAGGCAGCAGGCCCTCGTAAACCCGGTGCGCTGAAAAAAACTCGTTACGGGTCCGGTTGAAATCGCCATACCAGGAAACGATATCGCAGTTGTAATACCAGGTGCGCAGGGTATCGGTGAAGTCCATACCGACCGCATGCAGGGCGTCTTCCATCTGGTTCAGCGCGGCGAGGGTCTGCTCGGCTTCAGTCCGGGTGGGGATTCGTCCGTTGATTCCGCCCAGGCGGCAGAGCGTCGCGGCGGGCAGATCCACCACCGACCCCACCACCTGGCCGCGAAGCTGCACAGGGCTCACGGTGGCATCACGCTCGGCCCAGAGCTGGATCCCTCCCGATTCCGCCAGGCGCGGCCCGGCAATCCAGAGCAGGGGCCACGTCACCGGGCCGGTCACGGCTTCCACCGCGGGAAGCCCGGACGCGAAAGGAAGTCCCAGGATATCCATGGACACGAGCGCGGCGCCGGTCTCCTGCAAGGCCGCCATGGCGCGCTCGAGAACCCCGGTGAGGGACTCCCCCGGCGCACGGGGCACCGTGATGAAATGGGAACCGCAACCAGCCCCCTGAGGCGACGCGATCTGCACGCCCTGTTGTTCCGTCTTCATACACACTCCTCAGTACTTCAAATCGCACTTGCATCATCCCGGACGCGAGCAAGGACGTCCGGCTACGCTACAAGGAAAGCACATACTCAATAAGTTCGTCCATTTCGTTGGCGCTCAGCGACGCGGTGTCCCCGTGCGCGCCCTTCTCGTTGAAGGTTGTCAGCATTTCCTTCAACGTCGCCGCGCGGCCGTCATGAAGGTAGGGGGCAGTACGCCAGATCTCCATCAGCGTCGGCGTATCAAAGGGCGTTTCCGCTTCCCGGCCGCGGCCCGTACCGATGTCATGGGTCTGAAGGTCCGTGTAAAGCGGAGCCGGGTGACAGACGCCGCACTGCGCACGCTCAAAGAGAACTTTGCCCCGCTCCGCCGCGGGCGAAAGCGCGCCCTGCACCAGGCGGGGACTCGGCACCGGCTTGAGCGCTTTAAGGTATTCATCCACCGCGGCGGCATGCTCTTCGGACACTTGATTGAACAGTATGTAGCGTATGCCCGATCGTGTGGAAATCATGGCGTCTTCCCGCACACCCACTGCCGTCGTGGGCGGTGTTTCGTAGGAGAGAAGCAGGCTCTTGGTATTCTTCGGATTGCCCATACCGTCGTTCAACAGATCCCAGTTAAGTCCGTCCACGCGGGCGTCGCCCGGATGGCAACTGGCGCAGCTCTGCCATTGTTGAAAGCAGACCGTGCCGTCGTGAAAAAAGAGCTCGCCCGCGCGCCGGGCTGACGCGGCAGGCTGGGCGCCGATCGCAAAGGATTGACTCCGTGGCACCCCATCAACGGCCAGATCGACGGACGCGACCGTGCCACTGAAGTACTCGGCGGCGAACACGCGCGAACCGAGGGCGACCATACCCCGCGGACCTTTCCCTTCCAATCGAACGCGCCGGCGCAGATCCAGTATGTAAGAGAGATCATTGGGCACGTCCCGCGCTACACCTGCGGCGGCCGACGCCGCCAGCTTTTCATGCAGGCGGGCTCGGTCAATAATGCTGAGTTCGTGGGTACCGGAGTGGGCAACACAAAGCCACTTCCCGTCGGCGGTGCAGGCAATACCCCAGGGGTTGGCCGCGCCAAGGTCCACGTCATCCAGCAGAATGGTATTCAACGGCTCCATTCGCGCCACGTCGATAATGGTAACGGCATTCGTATTGATCCAGCCCCGTTCGAGCTGGGTGGTCGGCAGTTGATAGCGGGAAAGGATATGGGTCACATACGCAAACTGTCCATCAGGCGACAGCGCAATACCCAGAAGGCTGCTGCTGCCATTGGGAAGCTTCACCGAACCTAGAAGGATCCTTCCAGCGACATCAACAACATCAACGGTGGCGGAGACATAATCGCCATCGGCGCGGCTCGCGGGAAGAAGATTGACCACGAGGAGTCGTGCGCCATCGGGCGTCATCACTGCGGCAGACGGCTCATGGCCCACAGAAATCGTCTGCTCCATCGTCCCCCCGGATAGATTGAGGGCCGTGACGCTGTTGTTGAACGGATTACAGACAAAGAGTGTTTTGCCGTCTGGTGTGACCGTGGGCGCGCCCGGGGTATGCCCTGCGGGCCAGGTGGACACGATGCCCCCGTCGCTGAGACGAATCACACAGACCTGCCCGTCCGGCCCGCCGGTGGTGACATAGAGGAGCGTCGCGTCGGGCGCGGCCACCAGTCCGGTGGGCGGTCCGGGCACCGCGATGGCGCCCACTATCACGTTCCCCGCGACATCAAAGACAACCACCTGGTTCGCCGTGTGGTCCGCCACATACACACGGTCACCAGACGCCGCGAGGGCCAGGGGCGAATGATACATATCTTCGCCGCAGGCCACTCCTGCGACCAGTACCGCAATCAGCGCGGCCGGCAGCAGGCAAACGCTTTGAATCATCGTATGTCTCACTCGCTGTTCTCCTGAATCATTGGCGACATGACAGCCTCATCGCTCATTGCGCCCGGCTGGCCAGGGGCTGGACTGGTGCGGGTGGTTTCCACCACAGCGACTCCCAGTAAGCGCGATCGGTTTCGTAGGGATTGACCGTGCCGTCATCCGGGAAGTCCGCAGGCAAAATGCCATAGCGCCGCATCTCACGTATATAGGGCTTCTGCGGCTGGAATCCCGGCATATCAAAGCGCTTGACCGTGTCCAGATAGGCTTTGATCTCCTCAATCGCCGCCAGCAGCGTGCGGTAGTCGTTGTCGCCCGTGTCTTTGAAAACCGCCGACCCGTCCGTGCCCTTGCAGATGCCCAGCCCGCCCGCTTCCACCGCGAGGGGCGCCAGAATCTGAAGAGAGCGCTCGGGCCGACTCAGATTGTAGAGAATGTGCCGGGAAAACCGAAGGCGCGGGTCGCCGTACTTGATTTCCCAGGGCGGCATTCCCATGTTGTCCGAGGGAGACTCGGGTAAGGCCAGCGGACCGCTGTGACAGGCAGCGCAACGACTGCCGAGTACACGCCGGGCTGTCTCCACCCAGGGCCACGACAGGTCGCGCCGATCGATGATATTCTCCGCGTAGCCGCCCACCATGCCCGAGCCAAGCCCGGCATAGGTGCCTGGATAGGGCGCGCCCGTCTCGATCCACAGGCGCACCATTTTGCGTTCCCGCTCGGTGGCCCGCACACCGTGGTGGGTGCCTTCGAGCATCTTCAGCAGAGGACTGGCGGCGCTGCCCAGGGTTCGCGGCGCATAGTTGCTCTTCGGGGCATTTCGCCCATCGGAAAACTGGCGCAGGGCGCTCAACGTAAAGTAGCTGTGGGAGTAGAGTGGTCCCCGATCCCCCGTCAGTATTACGTGACCCGCCATGGGGCCGCCCTGCATCCCCGGTCGATAGTCGTGACAGTCCACACAGAGTCGATCGAGAATGGGCTGAATGTCCCTTGGAAAATCAAACACATCCGGCACGTCGGCGATGGGCTCGATGTGGCTCGGCTCCCGATTCATGGCCTCCAGGCCCGACGCGGGAAGCACCGTACGGGTCCGCTGCTCATGACAGCCCACGCAACTCATCACTTCGCCCGGCTGCACCGTGAAGAAACTCTGCATCCGCTTCACGGCCAGATCGTTTTCGTCGAGGGCGACCAGAATCAGGCTGCGCAGGGCGGGCGTTTCGAAATAGGCCGACCCGTCGGGCTCGACCGGAACAGTGCCCATGACCCGCTCCAGCGTGAAGGTGCCGCCATAACTCAGGGGCTCCATGCCGCCGGTATAGTTGATGGGCTTGGGCAGCGACTCCAGCACCAGGAGCTTCTTGATCTCGCCGGGTGCCACGCCGGCCATGTTGCGGCCCTCGTAGATATTCGCGAGGACGAATCGACCGGTGCTCTCCCCCGGTTTGCTCCGGGGCGGAATCACCAGTTCGAGAGGGCGAGACTGAATGGGGCGCGGCTCGTGGCATGTAAAGCCTGCGGCCCGCTCCGCTTCCGGAATCTCATAGATCACCTGAAGCGCACCGGACCCGTCCATCAGGTAGAGGCGCTGGTCCCGCGCGATGAGAAAGAGGTCCTCCGACAGGGGGTAGGGATCGCGGAAGTTCGCATCCTCGTGCACGGTGCGGGCGGATCCGAGGGCGTCGGGCCCGGCCTTGGGGTCGATGATGGTCGGTTTGCCCGCGTGCTCGCGGCTCCCGTGGCCCGGCGAGAACAGGGACAGCACCTTCCCCGTGCCGGGGATGGGCTTGGCGTCGATCATCAGGATGCCGGGCTCCATGTTGCCGTAGTAGGTCATCTGACCGCTGCCGTCGGGATTTGTGGTCCATAGGTGATGGTAATGCACCTGACTGCGGTCCACATACTCCCAGCGCTGATAGAGGATGCGCCCATCGGGGAGGGGCCACGGTGTATTCTCGTGCTCGTTGTTGCTGGAGAGCTGCCGGATGTTTGTGCCATCGGCGTCGCAGCGGTGCAGCACCGCCACCTGGGTGAGCCAACAGTTCACCCAGCGTTTGCAGCGACTGGATACGAACATGATCCCGCCATCGGGCAGATACACGGGCTCGATATCATCGTAGTCGCCGTCCGTCAACTGACGCAAACCTGTTCCATCGACCCCAACTTCATAGAGATGGTAGTGGGTGCCCTGGCCCTTTCGATAGGAGAAGATAATCTTCTTTCCGCCGTAGTGCACCTGGGGATCGCGAATACCGCCCTCGGGGTCGTCCAGCAGCGTGGTCAATACCCCCGTCCGCAGATTGAGCTTAAGCAGCTTGCCGCCGGGCTCGTAGGTCACGCGCTGCGGCCCCTCGGCGTAATAGCTGAAGTTGGCATACCAATGCCCGTCTTTGCCGGGTTTACGCAGCGCAAATACGATCTCATCCGCCGCGGACATGGGGCCCGCCAGCGCCTGCGCCAGAAGTGTATCGGTAGTGGAATCCAGGACGGGAAGGGGTATTCCGGCCGCGCCCACGGACTGCAAACAGCATAAGAAAAGCATCGCCATCAGGCTTCGGACCGCCGCGATCGGTACATGAAAGAGTGCGCGTTGACCCATGGGGCCTCCTATTCCAGCCAGGGCATCACGGTTTCGCCCTTCGCCTGTTTTTCCGCGTCGTGATACGCGCCATAGAAGACGCTGTTGCAATCGAGCCAGAGCATAATTCGGCGTCGTTCGGCGTCGGTCAAGCTCACGCCATAATGCTCGCCTTCGAGGATGGGCAACAGGGCGGAGCCCAGCGCGCCCACGTCTCCAGCAACGGAGTAGGAAGTTTTGTTTTTCGCCAGTGCGCCATTGCCGCCATGCTTCGCCCACGCGAAGGGCGCGAGCGATTGGTAGGACTCGGGCCATCCCCATTTTCCAAAGTTGTTTCCAGCCAGGCTGGGCGCAGACGCCTCTTTCGCGTGGCAATCCACACAATGCGCGTCCAAAACCGGTTGCACCAGCTTCGGAAAGAAGACAGGGTAAGCCCCCTCCACCTCGGGCTGGAGAATGGACGGCGGCCGCCCCATCGCCAGCGGCGTGGCGGGCGTGGCCACCGGCAGGGCCTTCTGTTTGTCTTCATGACAGCCCACGCACGATAGCAACTCGCCGGGGTGCACGTAGGTATCCGAACGCATGGTCTGCACGGCGCGGCCCCGTTCATCGAGGGCCTGAAAATAAATGGGAATCCCGGCCGGCACTTCGCAGTACACGCTGCCGTCGGCCTCCACAGGCGCCGTGCCCAGCACCCCCCGGACGAGCGACTGCGCCCCGACGCCAATCTGGGGATCGTCCGCCGCCGGGGTCGTCTTGGGGAACAACTGGATCACACGCATCGCTGTGATCTTTGTGCCTTCGGGCCAGGCGAAGCCGCTTTCGTAGATATTCATCACCGCGAGATAGCCCGTTTTCGGCGCGTCACCAGCACGGTCTTCCGCAGCCTGCTGCGTGCGCGATGGTATGACCGGGGGCTTCTTGCGAGGCCGAAGGGGCATGGGATCCAAACAGGCCACGGCGGGATCCCGATAGAGCAATTCCCGATTGCCAAAAGCATCCACCAGGTAGAGCCCATAGTGCCGCTGGCCGGGATCATACACGCAGAGATAGTACGTTTCGCTCAAGGGCCAGGGCGTTCCGTAGCGCTCCGCGCGGCGCAGGTTCTTGCCCTTGTGAGGCTCACACGATACACCCGGCCACACTTCGGACTCGGGAAAGGCCGCGTCGGGCGTGATACGCTTCAATTGCGCCATCGCGCCGTCGTCGGGGATCGCCGGATCGATGAGGACCATCGATCCGTAGTTCTGGCCGTGATGCGGCGTGGATACAGCCACATACTTCCTCGAACCGGGTATGGCGCGAATCGAAAGCTCCATCCAGGGGCGGGCCTCGCGGAAAGCTGGATAGTTGCCGTGGGACGTACGCGGATCGCGACCGTCCGGATAGGTCAGCCAGAGGTGGTGGGCAATGTCGGAGTCCCGATCCACATAGTCCCAGCGCGAATACACGATCATGCCGTCGTTGTTCACACTCGGGTGCCACTCGTGGGTCTCGTGGAAGCTCAGCGGAATGATGTCGGAGCCGTCCGCGCCCATGCCGTGGATCGTGAAGGTGGGGTTGGGACGAAGTCCGCAGCGCAGATAGCCACCCCGACGCTCCGAAACGAAAGCAATCCGCCCATTCGGCAGCCAGCACGGGTCAAAGTCATTCACCGGCCCGTCCGTCAACTGCGTAAGGGTCGTCCCGGCCACGTCCGCCTTGAAGATATGGTAGGTGCTCTCCGGTGTGAAGAGCTTCTCTCGCGGCGTGAGATCTTCCGGCGGAACCGGTACGCGAGCCTCGGACCAGGCAAAGAGAAAAGTCTGCCCTTCGAAGTCAAGATCCAGCGAAATAAAGGATCCGTCAGCCAGTGTCCTCCCCTGAAGTCGACCATTCGCAATGGGGACGTCCTTCAGGGGCTCGCGCAGCACGGGATCTTCCGAAAAGGGTTGTTCCAAAACGAAGAGGCCACCGACCGGCTCGGCGTGAAAACCATAGTACTGATCGACCATGTGCTCATAGCGCGCGCGCTGGTGCGTGAGGAAGGCAATCCGGTCAAAATTCAACAACGGATTCTTGAAGGCAATGCGCCGCCGGAGGGCGCAAGCCTCAACGAACTGCCCGCCCGAATCGCCCGTCACGCCGCTGGCGAGAGATTCCAGACGCCGCGCGGCAAGCAGGGTAAGCGCTTCCTTCTCCTGGCTGAGATCCGGGGCAGGTTGCATCGTTTCGAGATCTTGAATCAGTGCCCGCGTCCGGCGCAACACCACATCCACGGGATGAACATCGGTGGGCTCGATCAATGCCGCCGGGTGAAGGCTCTCTTTTCGGAGCCGGTCTTCGCCCTCGGGGTGGGCGCGAAATTCCGCCATCTGCTGGGAAATGGCCTCAAACTCGATGCGACAACCGGCATCAATGGAAGGGGCGGTACCGGTAGCGGGAGCTATCCCGCCGGCGTTCACGAGAATCGTGAAAAGTACCGTCTGAATAAGCCGGGCAGACATGGCTACTTCGTTTTCAAGTGCGGGACGCTCTCTGAAAACAACCCGCACACGGCGCAACTGGGACGCTTGGGTTCCCCCGTCCCCTGACTTCATGGTCGCACACGAATGCAGCGCGCGTCAACACATTCCCAGCGGGCCGTTGTGGCGCAGAAGGGGGACCCGCCATTCCTATATATGCGGACACTGGCGGCGCCTTCACTCTTACCGTTGCGCCCGCCTCAGGAAAGGCGTATCATGATCGAGGATGACAGGGGACAGAATCATCTAACGCTCGAGCACCACGGCCCCCGACGCAACCCCGACGCCAGGTATCCAACGCCCGCCCGACGAATCGCCCACTACCGCAGGTGATTCACACGCTGCCCCGCTCCACGGCCTATTACGGGGGAGGATTTATGTACATGAACGCAACGCGCTTCTACGTACACTGGGTACCCATGCTGGCGGCCCTCGTCGCCCAGCCCGCCCTTACCCAGGCACATGATTGCCTCGGGGAAGTCCACCAACCCGTCCTGACGAAAACGGTTCAGGGCTGGGGCACACTGGGGATGGACACCGCCACCGCCGCGCCCGGCAAACCGCCCGCCCCCCTTCGAATTGGCGAGACGGTCTACGATCACGGTATCGGCCACCACGCGCCGGGCGAACTCGTGTACACCCTGCCTTCCGGAACCTGGACAGCCTTTACCGCCGAGGTCGGTGTCCAATGGCAGGGCGGCGGAAAGGGCAGTGTGGTGTTTCAGGCCTATGTCGATGCCGAACTGCGCTTCGACAGCGGCCTCATGACCGATAGCGATGCACCGAAGGCGGTCGAGGTCTCCCTGGCGGGGGCCCGCGAGTTACGACTCGTTTCGGCGGACGGCGGCGACGGCATCAGTTGCGATATGGCCAACTGGGCCCTGGCGCGACTCCACCGCGATCCCGATGCCCTCCGCTTTGACCCGCCCTCTCTTCATTTCGGCGGAGCCGCGGCCCCGGCACCCAGCGCCGAGGTGGCGGGCTTCTCCCTCATCGCCAACGATCAAGGCCCCCAGGCCGCGCGGCTGGGCAGCGACGCCTTCGCACTCTGCCTGCGCGATGGTGAGACCGTCGAATCGCTCATTCCCGTTGCGAATGCGCCGGAATCCTTCACGGTGAAGGCCACCCTTGATCTGCTCCAGGGCGACGGCGTGGACGCCAGTCTGGCTATCGACGGCGGCACAATCCAGTCCAAGCTGTTGAAGCCCGGCGCCAATGAAATTGCCCTCGCGGTGAATGGGGCCAGCAAGGATCTCGCGCTGCGCCTGCGCACCCGGGGCAGCGGCGCGGAGTGCCTCGTGCGTTGGCGAAATCTTCAGTGGGTCGGCCCTTCGGGGACGCTCCCGCTCCACGCCCTGCCCGAGGCTTCCGCCGGAGAGGTTTATCCGCCGCCCGTGCTCCCCACCCTGCGCCCCGCCATGGAATCCATGCTCGTCGAATGGGATTGGCGCATGCAGGACGGTATCGGCACCGAGCGTGAACCTGTGACCTATGGGACCGCCATCGAGCGACTCCTCACGCGGGGCGATCGCCTCGTGGCGGATCTCCAGGGAGGCAGCACGCTCCCCGTGGAGACGCTGACAGCCTGGCAGGCCCTGCGCGACCGCTATTCCACCCTCGCCAGCACCGCGACCGATGCGCAAGATCCGGCCTGGGAGCAACTGTGGCGGGAAGCCCACCAGCTCCGTCGCCAGATCGCCCTGGCCAATCCCCTGGCCGATGTGGGCCCGCTCCTCTTCACCAAGCATGTCTCTTCGGACATGAGTCACCAACTCACCCAGTACTATGGCCGATGCGCCCGGCCGGGCGGCGGGCTTTTCGTGCTGGATACCCCGGGGCAAAGCATGGCCGCCCGCAGCCTCACGGCGGGCCAGCTCCCGGAAGGCAGCTACATGCAGCCCGAGGTCTCCTATGCGGGCGACCGAATTCTCTTTGCCTTCTGCGCGGTGACGAGCATGATCCCGAAAACCGATCCGGGGCGACTCCAGCGCTTCTATCACCTCTACGAGATCCAGCCCGACGGCACGGGACTCCGCCAGATAACCGAAGGGCCCTATAACGACTTTTCCCCTAAAGAGCTTCCCAGTGGCAAGCTCATTTTCATCTCCACGCGGCGCGGTGGCTTCCACCGCTGCGGCGCGGGCCCCTGCGATGTCTACACCCTGGCCACCGCCGAAGCCGATGGCAGTAATCCGCGCACCATCTCCTACCACGAGACCCAGGAGTGGGATCCCGCCGTTCTGGAGGATGGCCGGGTCATCTACACGCGCTGGGACTATGTGGATCGCAACGCAGTTCACTACCAGCAGCTCTGGACCACACGCCCCGACGGCACTTCGCCCCTGGCCTACTATGGCAACAATACCCTCAGCCCCGTGGGCGTGTGGGAGGCACGCTCGGTCCCCGGCTCGCCCCACGTGATGGCGACGGCCGCCGCCCACCACGCCATGACCGCCGGCTCGATCATTCTCCTCGATACCACCAAGGGGATCGACGGCGCGGAGCCCATCACGCGCCTCACCCCGGACGCGCCCTTCCCCGAGAGCGAGACCCACGTGCGCCCCAGCAACTGGCACGCACCGGGAAGCCCCGCGGAATACGTCACGCCGGAGGAGGAAAAGCGCTGGCCCGGTCACTGCTATCGGAGCCCCTGGCCCCTCTCAGAAGACTACTTCCTCGCGGCGTACAGCTTCGACGCGCTCATCGGCGAACCCGACGGAAACCGCGCCAACATGTTTGGGCTCTACCTGGTGGACGCCTTCGGCAACAAGGAACTCCTCTACCGGGATCTGAACATCGCCAGCCAGTGGCCCGTACCGATCCGTCCGCGCCCCCGGCCCCACGTGCTTCCGGGCATGCTGGATCCCGGACTGGGACAGGAAGGCACCTACTACGTGCAGAATGTTTACGAGAGCAACGTTGCGCTTCCCGCCGGTGCTGTCAAGGCCATGCGCATTCTTCAGGTGCTGCCCAAGACCACGCCCAATGCGAACAACCCCTCCGTGGGCCTCGCCAACGCGTCGCCCGGCAAGCAAGTGCTCGGCACCGTGCCCGTCGAGCCCGATGGCTCCGCCTATTTCCGCGCGCCCGCGGGCATACCTTTGAGTTTTCAGGTGCTGGACGAACACGGACAGTCCATCCACACCATGCGCAGCGTCACCTATCTTCAGCCGGGCGAGAAAGCCTCCTGCGTGGGCTGCCATGAGAATCGCATGACTGCGCCACCCCATGTGCCCGCGGGCATCGCCCTGAACCGTCCGCCCTCCACCATCACGCCGGGGCCGGACGGCTCCAGGCCGCTGAGCTATCCGATCCTGGTCCAACCGGTGCTCGATCGCCATTGCGTATCGTGCCACGGTCAGAATCAGGAGGCCGTACCCGGCAAAACCCCCATCGTGCTGACCGGCGCGCCGGAGGGGCACTACACGAAATCCTACGAGGTCCTGGCGCGGCGCGTACCCTTCTCCGCGTGGGGCCCGAGCCTGGAAGCCAACAGCGAACCCGCCGCCGGCGCCGACCGCTTTGGCGCGCGGGCCAGCGAACTCATGACCATGCTCCGGGCCGGACACGAAGGCGTCCAGCTTCAGCAGGAAGACTTCGACCGTCTAGTGACGTGGATGGATGCCAACGCCCTCTTCTACGGCACCTTTTCGCCGGAAGACCAGGCGCGCCAGCAACGGGGCGAGCGCATCGAAGGGCCGGCGCTGGAGTAATTTCAAGATCATGTACCCCATCGACCGCCGACAGATCGGTGAACGTAGCGAATCCACATTGCAAAGATTTCAGCGAAGTTTCCCATGAAGTTCGATCACCAACAATTCGCGTTTATTCGCGTTCATTCGCGGTTCCAAACTCTTTTCATCACATGCCATAAAAATTTGCGCGGATTTGCGTAAATTTGCGGTTCAACGTTCAGGCGGGAGAATGATCAAATGCGTCGTGTACTACCTTCATTGACTGGGGCCCTGGCCCTGTTCGTTTTCTTGACGGGCCAAGCCCCAGCCCAGGAAAGCGCCGCTTCCGAGTCCATTCAGACCGGTAAAGGTCATCGCTTTGCCGCTGCCGACTACAGCGGCAGCAAAGTCTTCGTGGTCAATGCGGATGGCGCGGTGGAATGGGAGTACGATACCGGCGGTGCCTGCGATGAGATCTGGATGCTGCCCAACGGCAACCTGCTCTTCAACACCGGCACCGGCGTGACTGAAGTGAATCAGGCCAAAGAAGTGGTCTTCCGCTACAGCGCCCAGGCCGAGATCTACGCCTGCCAGCGCCTGGCCAATGGCAACACCTTCATCGGCGAATGCAACACCGGGCGATTGCTCGAAGTGGATCCCGCAGGGAAAGTCGTGAGCGAGTTGCGCCTCCTGCCCGAGGGCACGGACGGCGGACACGTCTACATGCGTAATGCGCGCAAGCTGGCGAACGGCAACTTTCTCGTTGCCCATTCCGGTGAAGAGATCGTGCGGGAGTATGGGCCGGACGGCAAGGTGCTTCGGGAAATTCCCGCCCCCGGCGGCCCCCACACCGCCATCCGCCTGCCCAACGGCAACACCCTGATCAGTTGCGGCGACATGCACCAGGCCGCCATGGCCATGGAAGTGGACCCGGACGGCAAGGTCGTCTGGAAAGTGGAGCATGACGAGCTTCCCGGCATTTCCCTCAAGTTCATCGCCGGTATCCACCGCCTGCCCAATGGCAACACCGTCCTGTCGAACTGGGTCGGCCACAACCAGTTCGGGAAAGCGCCCCACCTCATCGAAGTCACTCCGGACAAGAAAGTGGTGTGGACCTTCCAGGACCACAAGACGATGAAGACCATCTCCAGCGTCCAGATTCTCGACGTGCCCGGCGACCCGACCGCCGGGGAGGTATTGCATTGATCGACTGAACACGATCACGCCCAACGCCCTGCGGCTTCCCGCGCGGGCACACAGGGCGGTGAATAAGGAGTTCCAGCCTTGAAACGCTATTCGCGATCCCCCCTGCGCCCGACGTTGGCCTGTATGGGCCTGCTGCTGGTAATCTCGTCTTTCACGGGCGCTCCGGCCACGGCCGAGGATCCTCCAATCGCGGAGGCGGACCTCCAGTATGAATTGCTCCTTCAGAACCTGGGGCGCCGCGAGGCCATTGCCGCGCTGGGACCTCAGGTGCTCCATACGGCGGCCCTCATCCAGGCGACAGACCGCGATCCCCTCGACATCGTACTCCGGCGCACGGACGCCCTGCTGTCGGATCTCATTGCGAACCCCACACCCGAACTGCCCGCGCTCAAGGACAGGCTTGATGCACTGGTGCTGCGCGCTGCCAGCGTCCCGGTTGAGTCTCTGGAGGCGCGGCGCGCCCTGTATTACGAGGCCTGTCAACTTCGCCGGACAATTGCCTTCTCGAACCCCCTCCTCGATTTTGACAACCTGCTCTTCCTGAAGCGCCACCGCGCGACTTTCAATCACATGTGCGACCAGTACTATGGCGTCAATGCCCGACCCGGCGGCGGACTCTTCAAACTGGCCGCGCCCTTTGATAATACGTCCGCCGCGACCGATATCCTCAGCGCCTCCGTCGTAGAAAGCGGAAGGCTGGCGGGTCAGTCGCTTGCGGGAGGCTCCTTTCTCTCCCCCGATCTCTCCTGGGATGGTCAGCAGATTCTCTTCGCGTACACGGAGTGCACCGAAGATACCGCCCACCAGTTTCACACCGACGCGACCCGGGGCCACTGGAGTCAGGGCCGGAGCTTCCACCTATTCAAGGTCAATACCGACGGCTCCGGGCTCTCCCAACTAACCGACGGCACCTGGAACGACTTTGATCCCTGCTGGATGCCGGATGGCCGGGTCGCGTTTATTTCCGAACGCCGGGGCGGCTACCTCCGCTGCGGGCGGGTCTGCCCCACTTACACGCTCTACGACATGGCCCCGGATGGTGCGGACATGCGCTGCCTCAGTCCCCACGAGACCAACGAGTGGAATCCCAGCGTCACCCACGATGGCAAGCTTATCTACACGCGCTGGGACTATGTCGACCGCCATGGCTGCGTCGCCCACCACCCCTGGATCACCACGCCGGACGGACGCGATTCCCGGGCCGTCCATGGCAACTTCAGTCCGCGCAAATCGCGGGCCGATATGGAACTGGACATCCGCGCTGTTCCCGGCTCCCACAAATATGCGGCTACAGCGGCGCCCCATCACGGCCAGGCCTTCGGTTCGATCATTCTGGTGGATCCCCGGGTAAAGGACGACGACGGTATGGCCCCGGTAAAACGGGTGACGCCCGAGGTGGACTTCCCGGAATCGCAGGGCGGGGCCCAGGTCTACGGCACGCCGTGGCCTCTGAGCGAGAACTACTTCCTCTGCGCCTATGACGGGCGCATGAAGCCGGAGCAGGGGCGGCAGGGCAACGAGGATCTCGTGGGCAACTACGGCATCTACCTCGTGGACGCCTTCGGGAACCGCGAACTCCTCTACCGCGATCCGGAAATCTCCTGCCAGAACCCCATCCCCATGCGGGCCCGCGTTACACCGCCCGTAATCCCCTCGCCCCTCCCCGACGACCCCACCGCGCAGGCCACGGTGGCGCTCGTCAATGTCTATGAAAGCCAGACCCCCTGGCCTGAGGGAGCGAAAATCGCCGCGCTGCGCGTCTACCAGATCATCCCCATGTCGGTGCCTTCGGGCGAACCACCCCACGAAATCGGCATGCGACTGCCCGGAGAGGAAGGCGCGGACTCCGTCATCCTCGCGCGTTATGTTCTCGGCACCACGCCTGTGGAGGCCGACGGAAGCGCTCATTTCATCGTGCCGCCCAATGTGGAACTCTTCTTTCAAGCGCTCGACGAAAACGGCCTCGCCGTCCAGTCCATGCGCTCCTCCACCTATCTGAAACCCGGCGAGAGGCTCTCATGCAACGGCTGCCACGAGCAGAAGTCCGCAGCGCCTGCCATCACCAACAACAAGCCGATTGCTCTTCAGCGCGCGGCCCTGCCCCTCACACCGGATGTGGACGGAACCAATCCCTTCAGCTACCCGCGCCTGGTTCAACCGGTGCTGGACAGCAAGTGCGTGAAGTGTCATCAGGAGAATGAGAAGGCCCCGCGCCTCGATGGCGAAGTGGTGGCGGACGGGGCCAAAATATGGACGGCCTCCTATCATAGTCTTGCGCCCGATTTCGGATACTGGCAGTACGGAAACCCCCATCGCACCACGCCCGGAAAATTCGGTGCGAGGGCCTCGCGCCTCTATGCCCTCCTGACCGAAGGCCACTACGGCGTGGAACTTTCGGATGAGGAATTGCACCGCCTGACGGTGTGGCTGGATTCCTGCTCGGTATTCTACGGCGTGTATGAGAAGGAAGGTGGCGCGGCCCAGCTCCGGGGCGAAATCGTCCATCCCACCCTGCAGTAAGGATCCATCGTCGCAGGAGTGGATCACAACAAGGTGTTCCGAAATGAGAAATCTGTTCTTCGTCCTGATTGCCTTGGCTCTTGTTCTCGGGGCCAGCGCCCAGGAGCCCCTGCCCCTCCGCGCCGACGGTTCCATCACCCTGTGGAACGTGGCCGGCCCCCTGCCCAACGGACCCATCATGGCTCACGGCAAGCAGTGCGTGGGCTTCTACAAGGACTATCTGGAAAAAGCCGGCGGTGAAAGCGGCGCCAATCCCGCCGAAGGCGACAACATCGCCCTGGACTCGGGAGGGGAGATCGCGTGGCGGGGCGTATTCAGTGAAGCCTCCGGCCTGCTGAATTTCAACCGAATCTTCGAAATCGCCTCGGAAGCCCCGGCAGTGGCCTATGCCTTCTGCCGCCTCGTTAGCGACGGCGATCAACCGATCGTCCTAATCCTGGAAACAGACCGCGATCCCCTCGACATCGTACTCCGGCGCACGGACGTCGCGATGGAAACGTGGAACTTGGCGCCCTTGGTGGGGTCGTAGCGTCGGGGCATCTGCATGGGGTTTTCCCTCCCTGAAAATGAGTCCGGTTGTGGGGAGGAATTGATGTACCTCCCTATAGATTGGGATCGGACGTTGACGTGGCGCGCGGGGAAGGGATTGGCGGATATGGGGCTAGGGTGCTGTGCGGTGGAAAATGGACGTTGAGATGGCACCGAGGATGGGGACTGCGGCCGGCGGGCTCGTGTCGTCAGTATTGCGGGTGAGGTGGTCGGTGAATCGGGGTCGAAGATCCGCGGCAGGAGGACCGTACCCGTGAAAGAAATGTCGCGGCAAGACCTCCGCGTTGTTCGCGACGTTTTTTTTACTCCGCTTCCACGGTTTCGGGTTCGCGCGAAGTACCGCTCTGGATCAGCGCGATTTCGACGATGCCGTCGGAGTCAATGCTTCCTACGAACTCGCCGATGCCCGCCGCACGATGGAAAGCGCTCAAATGCACGACACGGTCCGCTTCCGGTGCCCACAGTTCGAACTGCCCTTCCGAATCCGTGACCATCGCGGCATATCCGGTGAGCCGCTCAGCCCCGTCTGGAAGGGCCCCCAGAAAAATGGCTGTGCCCGGGACAGGACGACCCTCCCCATCGATCACGCGCCCTAGAATGGGTGATCTTTTCTCCAGCACGATGATCACATCATCGGCTTCGTAGCCGGGCGCTACCCGACCCACCGTGGCCCGGCCCATGGCGTAGCCCGATGCCCGCGCGACCACATCGTAGTCTCCTTCGTCCACGGCGAGACTATAGGCCCCTTCGGAATTCGAGAAGTACTTAAAGGGCACAACGAAGAGACCCAAAGAATCGACATCAACACCTGATTGAACAACCACGACTTCAAAATCCGTGATGGGAACATTCTTCTTTGTGACTACATAGCCGCGGATGCTCAATCGACTGGAAAGTACGATGTTGACGTCTCTGGCCCCTGCCTGAATATCGCGTACGACAGCATCGGAATAGCCAGTTGCGGATGCGGTGATGGCATAGGTGCCCTCGGACAGCCCCTTGAAGCGGAAGGTGCCGTCGACCGCCGTCTGGCCCATGGATTGTGAGGAGGTATTCAGACCGTCTTGTTGATCCAGACGGAGATTGGCGGCTCGCGGCGAACCTCCGTCGTCAACCACACGTCCTGCGATCTCCAGGAAATCTTCCTGCTGGAAAACCAGCCGCAAATCGCGGATCTGCTGGCCCTCCTTCATGTGAATCTCGAAAATGGATTGTCCAGTACCCTGCTCGGGCAGGGCGCCGATCCGATAGCTGCCTGCCGCCACATTTGGAAAGAGGAAGCGGCCCTTGGCATCGGTCGCTGTGCGGTTCGTCGTGTGGTAACTGCCTTCATCCGCTAATGAGAGAGAAAGCTGGCCGCGGAAAGGTTGGCTTCGACTGTCCACCACGACACCCGCAATCAGTCCTTCGCACGGGATTTCCAAAACCAGCTCCACCTCCGACAATCCCTCGGGCGGAATGTCGAGGGTGTATTCGGGAGAACGTGCGCTTGTGGTACTGGCCAGAACCTTGATCGTCTCGCCGCCATTCAAGCGTGCCAGCGTAAACGCGCCATCCTTCCCCGTGGTCTGCTGATCCTGCCATCCCGCTTGCCTCCCGTGAACAAAGGCCCCCTCAACCGGATTGCCTCCGGTATCAACGACATGGCCCGACACCACAATGCCGCGCCCCAGCAGAATGGTTACCCCCTCAATGTTCTCGCCGGGCATGACCGTAACCATCAGCGGATTCAAACCACGGCCGGAACGAGAATATCCCGGGGCTTCCTTGGGATATACCTGATACGTACCCGGATTCAGTCCCATGACCGCAAAGCGTCCCTCGCCATCCGACGCTTCCGACAGGTGGCTGAGTCTGCTCCCATCCTCCAGAAGGGCCTTTACGATAACCTCGGGAACTCCGCTACCGCTGTCCTGATCGATCACATGCCCATGGAGCGTTCCGCCCTGCACCAGTTCGAGCACCAGGCCCTCCTGCGCTTTGTCGGCAACAGAGATTCGGACGGGGGCATCCTTTACAATTCGGCCCGCCTTTTCCCCGCGCAATTCGTAATTCCCCGGCCCTACTGTTTCGAAGGTGAAGACACCTTCTTCATCCGAGCGCGCCGCCACTTCGGGTGCATTGCTCCCGGCAGTCGCCAGCGTCAGCCTTACATCCATTGCAGGTGCAGACCGCTCCACGATCCGCCCAGACACGGAAACCCCCGCGTCCAGTTGGATCAGGGCCTCTCGCGTACCGGATGGGAATGTAGCAGAAGTGGTCGCGGCGAAACCCTGCGCCGCCGCCTGAAGCACCCAGTCTCCCTCCTCCAAGTGGAGCAATGAAAACTTTCCCTGTCCGTCTGTCACCACCCCGTTGCTTTGTATTTCCTCGCGCCGTAGTGCGATTCCGTCATGACGCAGCGGGTACACCACCGCAGCAGCCAAGCCTGTGCCGGTAGCATCTACTACGCGCCCTGCAATCCCGGTGGGATCGTGAAGGACGAGCAGAACGTCCGCCACCGGAGTCTCGCGGGTGAGGGAGCAGGTCGCCCAGGCAATTTGGCCTTCCGCCTCGGCCTCCACCGCATAGCGGCCGTAAGGCAGGTTCTCGATGGTGAATTCACCCTGTTCGTTCGGCTGGATCAGCGCGTCGCCACCATCCGCACCGTGGGTCGTACCGAACACTTCCTCGGAGACCAAGCGGACACTAACACCAACTCCCGCACCTGGTGTCCCATCACTATGGTAGGCTCTGCCTCGAAGCGTACATGGATTGGAATTCGCGGAAATCGGCCTGGAAGACATGGCCCGCTGGGCCTCGGGCACCGGCGGTACAGTCGGTGCCAGCGGCGTCCTCACCTGGTACCCATCCAACTGGGAAGTGCTCTGAACCGGTGACAGATTGCGACGCGACGAAAGGGCGAACACGACAGCGATCACGATTGCAGCGATACACACAAACAGCAAAGTCCTGACTCTGCTCATACGAGAATCCTGGTAGAACTCGCGCGTCGTGATTCTTCACTTCGGACGATCAACTCCACGGGCTCCTGGTCAGTTGATGATGCCCATCGCTTCTATCTCGAATGTTCTCTTGTAGGTACCGGCAGATACCTCGACTCGCAACAAAGCAATAGACACCTTACTCTTCGGATCGTCAGGAGGAACAAGCTCAAACTCCAATGGGTAGATGCCATTCCTCTCTTCCAGCAAACGCCAACTACTTGCGGTCCCCTTCAAGTATTCAACCTTGGACACACTGATCGGATTACCGTAAGGTGACCTGAACTCTGCAGTAACCATCGTTTTCTTATTGCGCTCGATCAGCCCTGCAGCCAGTCTATCACTGACGATTTCGATGGGACATTCAACATATCCCTTAACAGGCAGTGTATAGATCAACTGCTCACGATCATTTGTGACTATTTCTACTGTAGAGGTAAAAGTCCCATACCCCAAAGTTGAGGCGGGTTTAAGACTTACTGTGCTCATTCTTTCCATTGAATAGTTTTGGAGATCGGCCTCACCAATTTCTTTGTCGTAACGGATGTCCTCAATTCTAAAATCTGCGCCTGCTGGCCATGGAAAATCCAGAGTTCTAACGACTGTCCCCCGCGACACACATCCATTTTCTAGTGTTCATGGTTCAATCTCCTTTAGGGTTGGTTTCTTCATACCCGACACATTACTCTCGACTTCATGTTGCGCTTCAGAAATTGCCTCCCTCCTTTCCTTTGGGAGAATCTCCCACGGCACCCATTGCCCTTCCCAAAAACCTTTTACAGTTCGTTGTCTTCCTCTACTCGAGTACTCATACATAATCGCCTTCTCTTTGTCGAAACCCATGGCCTCCAGCGTAAACTCTTCGTCGACCTTCAGGTTTCCCACGTGCACTTCATTGACTTGCAGCGACATTTTTTCGTCTCGCTCTGAAATACTACGTGTGGCGGATTTCGGGAACCAGACTCCATCACCCAAGTCCTGAAACTGCGTCTTGACAATATAAAATGCTTCGCCCTTTTCATTGAATGTAGAAGATTCCGATACAAGAAAACCGCATTGAGGATCTAGTACCGTTACCGAGCATGGTCTTGCAAACCCCTCCGTTATATAGTCGCTCTTAATCGTGTATTGTGACCGCCCGGCGGCGGAAGATTCGAGTGGGGTCCATTGGAAGGCTGGCGGCTCATGGAGCATCTCGAACTCAAAAGCTTTCCTGAGACTGCGAGTGGTGCTGTATCGCATTCCGAATTCGAAAATATCCGGGACAGGACACGTTTCGAGCACTTGGTTCAACGCCGGATACAGATTGGCCCGATCGTCGATTCGATAGAGCTGGAGCTGTCGACCATCCTCGATATAGAGCGCGCAGTACGTATCATTTAGGACGGTAATCGTGTTTCGCTCGCGTATTTCGCCGGTATCCGTCCACGTATGCTTCATTCTCTGGTCTTGTCGAAAGAGACCGTTGTGTTTCCAATACTTTGATCTTCCATCGGTCACCATGGCACCGGAAAGCGCTTTCCCAACGCCCACGGAAACGAGTTCCATGGTTTGGGTTGTGTGCCAGGAGAAATCTACATAAAGCGGGCTCGACTCGATCTTCCGGACGGTTGCCTCGTTTTGCGTGATGAGGGTCTTGAGGAGTGCGTCCTGCTCTTCAGTGATTGCCGGGACCTGAGCAAATGCGGGGGAGAAAAAGGTAACGCAGGGGGAGAAGATTAAGGAAAGAAGTAGAGTGTTGAATCGTGACATCGTTTTTCTCCCAAACTAAGACATTGTCGTTTTTCATTCCCTAATCTCAACCCGCTCGAAGTTCACTATTGTGTAAACTGCCGTCATACTATCAATCTGAATACCTTCTCTAGTTACATCCCAGCATACAGATAGGCTGGATGGCAATATGAGCATGGTCAAATGAGGGAATAAGGCACGTGAAGACGAAGGCGCTACGGAGTATGACATGATGGCGTACGAACAGGAACATGGCGGAAGCCCTCTTCCTTGATGTTATGAGCCCGATATTCTTCTGATACTGCCGCGACATGTGCCGCTGAATTCGAATCTATACCTGTCGAGGGAAAATGTCAAGGACTTTTATTCCGTTCTCGAATACTGTGTTGCATGGAATCTGCCTAATCCTCGTTTAGCAGGATTTTGAGACTGACACTCGCCCGAACGCGTCCCGATTTGATACACGGATGGCCCCCGCGCCGGGCCCTGCCCCCGGATTGCACCGCGCCGCAGACCCTTCGCAGGGTTTGACCCTGTCCGCCGTCGGCCAGTAGACTCAACGCAGTGAATGGTCTATTGGCTGCCCTATTTCCAGACAGGAATCTCCCCATGCGCCTGCGTTATTTCAGTCTCGCACTGCTCCTTCTTTCCACGCTTACGGCGCGCCCCGCCCTCGCCCAGCCCACCGCGCCGCTGCGGGCGGGCGCGGCGAAGAGCGATATCTCCCGCGTGGAGGCGGGCCTCCGAATCAACGACCCCGTATACGCCAAGGCCCTCGTGCTCGCGCAGGGCGATACGAAGGTTGCGATCATCGCGATGGACGTCACGGCCATCGGCGGCATTGGCGAAGTCACCGACGCCTTCCTTCCGGAGCTGCGCGCCAGGCTTGAAGCGGAGCTGGGCATCCCACCGCTCCACGTGCTGGTGAACGCCTCTCACAACCATCCGCCCCTTAATTTCCTGTGCTCCCACGAGGAGCAGGTGGCCCGGGCTTTTGACGCCGTTAAGCGGGCCCACGACGCCTTGGAACCCGTCACCGCGGGTGCGGGAGCGGGCGAGGAAAAGCGCATCTCCATGAACCGCACGCTCCGCCTGAAAGATGGCACGGGCTGGACCATCCGCCACAGCAATCCTTCTCCGCCGGACGACGTGGTGGAGAGCGTGGGGCCGGTGGATCCGGAGATCGGCGTGCTGCGGCTCGATCGCGCCGACGGCTCGACCCTGGCCGTACTCTACAACTTCGCGTGCCACCCTTATGTCACCGTGCCGGAGGGCGGCGTGACTTCGGACTACCCCGGCTTTGCCTCGGAGGTGATCGAAGACAACCTGCCCGGCGCCATGGCGATATTCATTCAGGGCGCGGGCGGCGATATCACGCCGATTCTCTACAAGGACGTGAACCGCGCGCGGGACTCGGCGCCGGAAGGGCGCATCCTCGGGCTGAGCACGCTGAAGGCCGTGCGGGCGGTCGAAACAAAGCCCGCCAACCTGAAGGTCGTCAACGAAGCGCTGCCCCTGCCGCGCAAGGCCGACTTCGAAGAGCGCATCGCGGCGTTTAAGGAGGAAGAGACTCAGTTGCTCGCTTCCCTCCGGGGCATGAGCCTGAACTTCAAGACCTTCGTGCCGCTGTACATGAAGCACCTGATGGACCCGGAGCATCCCCTGGACTATTCCTACCGCTACCTGCAGTCTGCGTCCATCGGCGAGAACGAATTCGGCATGATCGACCAGCAGAATCGGGATTACCTCGCGAAGTACATGAAGAACATCCGCACGATGGAAGAACTGACCCGGATCCAGGACGACATCGCCACGCTGCGGCGGCACCAGAAGATCAACGCGGACTCGGGCGAGACCACCGTGGCCACGGAAGTCATGGGCCTGCGCATCGGCGACTTCGTGCTGGTGAGCTCGCCCACGGAAATGCTCACGACGGTGGGGCTGAATGTGAAGGGCGCGTCGCCCTTCGAGCACACGTTCATTTCCGCCTACAGCAACGGCTACATCCACTACGGCCCGCCGGCCTCGGAATACGCCATGGGTGGCTATGAAGCCGTGGAGTGCCTGCTGGCCCCCGAGTGGCAGGCGCTGTATGAGGCGAAGGCGGCCGAAGTGCTGAAGGCACTGGAGTGACCAGGGGACTGACGCGCCCAACGATACCAGGCAGATCCAGTGGCCCCGGAACCAGACACGCTCGGCAACGCGAGCATGATACGTCGCCGGGCGTGGCTGTCCCGTCGCGCGGGAAGTAGACCCCGCTCTTTCTGCACGCCATTGCAACAGGCAACATGTACCGCGCGAAGTATTGCCGAAAAGTGAAGACTTCCCCGCTGACGACGGGACAGCCACGCCCAACGGCATCACGCCCATCCATCGCAAAAGGACTTGCAATCTAGGGGTACGTCGATCACCCCGGCGTATATGGGCGCGTCAGTCCCTGAGTTCCCGCACCCAGACATTGCGGAAGGACACCGGGTTGCCGTGGTCCTGGAACTGGAGGGGGCCCTTGTCGCCGTGGGCGACGTATTCGCTGATGGAATGGCTGCCTTCCCACCCGTTGCCGCCGCTCAGCTCGATGTTGTCGTGGACCAGCACGCCGTTTTGAATTACGGTGAAGGTGGCGCGCTTCACAACCTTGTCGCCTTCAAAAATCGGGCGGTGGAAGATGATGTCGTAGCTCTGCCATTCGCCGGGCTTGCGGCAGGCGTTCACCAGCGGCACATTGCGTCCATAGAGCGCGGCGCACTGGCCATCGGGATAAGTCGTGTTGTTGTAGGAGTCGAGAACCTGCACTTCGTACTGGCCCATGAGAAACACGCCGCTGTTGCCCCGGCCCTGGCCTTCGCCCTCGGGCACGGCGGGCGTGGCGAATTCCACGTGCAACTGGCACGAGCCGAACTGCTGCTTCGACTGGATGTAACCGGAGTCCTCCGTGGGCTGCATCACGCCGTCCTTCAGGATCCACTTCGTCGCCGAGCCGTCCGTCGCCGTCCAGTTGTCCAGGCTCGTGCCGTCGAAAAGCACGATGGCATCGGACGGCGCGGGCGTGATGACACCGCTCTCCGGCGCGGGGCCGGGCGTCACGATGGGCGGCTGGGGCACGATCTTCGGGTCGGTCTCGTGAACCATGATTCCGTCGATGGTCATGTACTTCACTTCTTCCATCTCGCCCTTGTCGTTCTTCTCCATCTTGGTCCAGCGCTTAACGACGGGCTTGTCGAAGTCCGCGTGGGCGGCGGTGAAGGTGAAGGTGGCGGTGAGAAGGGCGGCTGTTAAGATTGCTATCTGCTTCTGCATGGGAAGAAAATCTCCTGTGGGGTAGGTTGAACCGCTAAACAGTAATATACGGACCAGCAAAAGCGCAACCGGGTTTTGGAAGACGCGGTCTTTTCCGTGAACTTCCGTGTCATTCCGTGGTCAATAAGATCGGGACCAAGGAAGGGCACGGAATTTCTCGGAAAAAGGAAAGGCCGTAATATTTCAGTCGTCTGAAGTCAGGCAGAAAACTCAACCACGAATGGACACGAACCCACACGAATAAGAAATCGGGATCGCGTCCTCGAAATTAGCTTTTTCACAGGCCCACCGCTCAGCAGCCAGACAACAAAGAGGGGGATAGACCTCAAAGAACTCAAAGAGCACAAAAGTGAGCCTGTTATCGTTCTATTTGAGTCCTTTGAGGTTATTTCAATTTCAGACGTTACACCACGCCCTCGTTCTCCAGGCAGGCGATGACGACGCTGATCAGCTCGACATCCACCTCGCGGTTGAGGCGCTCGAATAGATCCTCCATGGGACGCTTGCCGATCTCTTCCACGGCATAGGCGATATCCTCCGCGACCACGGGATCGACCCACTCGGTGGGATCGGTGATGCCGTTGGCGCGGATGTATTCCTTGAGCAGCATCGTCGCCTGGAAACTGGAGCGGTTGAGGTGCTCCGCCACTTCGGCGATGCCCCAGCCCTGTTTGTAGAGGGCGAAGGCTTCGTCGCGGGCTTTGTTCGGCTTGGCGGCTTTCTCGGTCTTCGCAGCGGACTTTTTCTCGCCCGTGTATTGCTGAATGACAGGCAGAAAGCGGGCGGCGTAGTCCGCGCACTTTTTCTCGCCCACGCCGCTGACCTGCAGGAACTCCCTCTTGTTCCCCGGCTTTCGCCGCGCCATGTCGCGCAGGGCGGCATCGCCGAAAATGGCAAAAGCCGGAATTCCGCTTTCCTGGGCGATTTCGCGGCGCAGGGCGCGGAGGGCCTCGAAGAGGGCCTTGTCCACGCCGGACCAGGACTTGGCGGAGGCGGCGGATTCGCGGGAACGCGCGCGCGGGCCTTCGGCGGGCTTGAGCAGTCGGGGCGTCTCTTCGCCGCGCAGGAGCAGGCGTCCTTTGGTTGTTACTTCGAGGATGCTGTACTCCCCCGCCTTGCGGAGGTAACCCTGGGAGGCGAGTTGCTCGATCCAGTTGCGGATATTCTTCGCGTCGTGCTCTTGCAGCAGCCCCCAGGTGCTCAGTTTGTCGTGGCCCTTTTCCAGCACGCGGGCCTCGCGGCTGCCCGTGAGGATCAGCGTGGTGTAGCTCGGTCCGGCGACGTCCCCAAGGCGCACGACGCAGGACAGGATCTTCTGCGCAATGACGAGGGCGTCTTTCACCATGTCCGCGTTGCCCAGGCAGAGATCGCAGGCGCCGCAATGGGTCTTCTCGATCTTCTCGCCGAAGTAGGCCATGAGCACGCGGTGTCGGCAGGTGACGCCCGTGCAGTAGTTGTACATGTCGTTAAGCTTGGCGCGCGCGATCTTCTTCGACGCTTCGTCCTGGTCTTTCAGCAGGTATTCCCAGAGGCTGAAGTCGGTGCCGGAATAGAGGAGGCGGCATTCCGCTTCGAGGCCGTCGCGCCCGGCGCGTCCACTCTCCTGCTGGTAGTGCTCGATGGTTTTGGGCATGCCCGTGTGGACCACATAACGCACGTCGGGCTTGTCGATGCCCATGCCGAAGGCGACGGTGGCCACGATAATCTCTGCACCCTCGCGGGAGAAGGCCTCCTGGTTTTTCTGGCGCGTGGCGGCATCCATCCCCGCGTGGTAGGGCAGGGCGGCGTGGCCCTTCGCGTTGAGCTGCATGCACAGCTCCTCCACCTTCTTGCGCGTGATGCAGTAGATCACGCCCGATTCGCCTTTGTGGCGCTCGACGACTTCGAGGACCTGGGCGACTTCATCGGTGCGGCGTTCGGCGGCATAGACGAGGTTGGGCCGGTCGGCCGAGGCCACGAGGATCTCGGGGTTCTTCAACTTGAGGGACGCGCACACATCGGCACGCACCTGGGGCGTGGCCGTGGCGGTGTAGCCGTGGAAGGCGATCTCGGGAAAGGCCCCGCGCAGGCTTTCCAGCGCGCGGTATTCCGGCCGAAAATCATGGCCCCACTGGCTGATGCAGTGGGCCTCGTCGATGGCGACAAAGGACACCTTCAACTGCTTCAAGTATTCTATGAAGTCAGGCTTCACCACGCGCTCGGGGGCGACATAGAGGAGCTTCACCTGGCCCGCCTGGATCAGTTCATGGGTCTCGCGCCGCTCCCGAACGGTGAGGCTGCTGTTGATGCAGGCCGCGCCAGCCCCCACGGCGCGCAAGCCGTCCACCTGGTCTTTCATCAATGAAATCAGGGGGGAAATGACAATCGCCATGCCGTCCAGCGCCAGGGCGGGCGCCTGATAACACAGGGATTTTCCCCCGCCCGTGGGCAGCACCACCAGGGAGTCCCGCCCCGCAATCACGGACTCCATGGCCTTTTCCTGGAGAGGACGAAGGCTCCCATAACCCCAGAAACGGCGCACGATTTCCGCAAGATCGACGGATTGCGGCGCAGGGGTTGGGGTGTTGGCGGAGGGTGTGATCATGACGGCGATACTTTAGCACAGGCAGGGCCTTGGGTGCGCTCTGAGGTACCGTCATCCCGCGCAGCGAGGCACGCTCCGAAGCTGTATGACCATTTGAGATGGAATGGTTACCGAAGGTGGGTTAACCTTCGGCAGACTTTCGTGAATGACATAAGACTCGTCTATGCCCGTTGTATATCCCTTATCATATGCTCAAGAAAGCCATGCCCCAGGGCTCGATGGTTGGGAGAGTGAAACGGGACTCTCCTGATTGTGTTGCGCTTGCGGCGACGGCGCTCTGGGTGCCGTGGTTGTCGTAGAAAGTCAGTGTTGGCTGTTGGGTGCGCACGATGATTTCGATGGCCTCGGCGGGATCGCCGTAGGCGTTTAAGAGGGCGATGGCGAATCGGTCGGGCGCGGTCTCGCGCACCCAGAGGTTGATGCGGTGGAAGGAGGCGATGTGGGCGGCGAGGGTATCTTTCGATAACCATTGCATGACGGCTTTGAGCTGAGAGGACTTGCTGAGGTTCTGCATTTGTTCCCAGGGGTAGTAGCCCGCGACGCAGATGCGGCCGCCAAGCTTGTTCTCGAAGAGCCCCGTGCAGCATGGGGCGATTTCGTTGTAGGTATAGTCCACGATGCGGGAGAGGGAGATCGTCCCTTCAGCGGTTGGGCGCAGCAGGCTGGCGGGGGATTTGTAGAAGGACTGACGGCCGTTGCGGCGGCGTCCGGCGTAGTCGCCGTTGAGAACGTGGCTGGTCAACTCTTCGATGCAGTCGATGTGCTCGACCTTGTCCACGGCGAAGCCGGTGAGTTCGCCGTAGCCCAGATCGTTCAGGCGCGTGAGGGCGGGTCCGTCGATGTAGAGTCCGCCCGCGAGTGCCGACTCGATCTGGTTCGCGCTGAGGGCGAGGACGCCATCGCCGGAGAGGGCGGTGACGGCGGCGTGCTCCGCCGCGTAGGCCGCGGGCAGGCCGGTGGCCCAGAGTTCGTTGCAGTAGTTGGGGGAGCCGGGATCGCCGAGCCAAGGGCCGTCGGGGTTGGATGCGGCATAGGTGTCCTTCACCCAGCCGCTGTGCAGGCCCGTGGGCGCGACGCGGCCCTGGTGGGCGGCGAGTAGATCGAGGAAGGGTCGCGCTTCTTTCAAGCCCGCGACCAAGGGCGCATATTCGTCCAGCGGCTCGTCGTACATGGATAGCACGTTGAAGGCGGTGCCGGTGCAGCCTGCTGCGATGTAGGCGGCGGCTTCCATGGCCGTGGTGTGGATACTCTTCTTCAGGCGCTGATAGGGGAAGCTCTCCACTTCTGATTGGATCACGCGGACGTGCTGAGGGAGCAGGGCCACCTGGCGTCCCATGGCGTGGGCCTTGTCGGGGAAGTCGTCGAGACGATCTTCGCGATAGGCGCCGCCGCCGGGCCGCCACAGCACGGGGGAATGACTCGGGCCCGCGAGCACCTCGGCCCAGGTGTCGAAGTCGTAGCCTTCGTAGAATCGGTCGCCGGTCATGAAGCCGAGGGGCATGCCCGGCGCGGCCTTGTGCACCGTGCCCTCGATGAGGGCAAACAGCCGGCTCAGCGTGTCGCGATTGTGCTGCAGGAAGGCGCGCCGAAGTTGGAGGCGCTCTTCCAAGGTGCCCGCGCCGAAGGCTTCGCGGAGGCTGTCGCGCGTATAGGACGTTCTTACCTGTTTCGAGAATATCCCCACGCAGCGGTCGCAGAAACACGTGGCCCGAACGGGAGAATGGCCGAAAAGCCGGACGTCGTCGTCGATCCAGATGTAGTCGGGCTGTGTGGAAGGGAGGGCCTGGTAGACTTTGACGGCATACGCATGCAGCGCCGGATCGTTGGGGCAGATGGATCCGCGACAGACGTTGCCGTTGGGATCGGTGGCCGGGGTAAAGTCGCCCTGGAGGGAATTGGGCAGATTCTCTTCGTGGTGTCCGATGGTCGCGAGAATGTTGACGCCCGAGCGATAGCCCCGCGCGCGGGCCGATACCATCCGCGCCTGGAGCACGGTCATGCGCGCCAACATCACATCAAGCGGCAGGGGCGGATGGGTCTCGGAGGTGAAAAGGGTGACCTCGTCGGTCACGCCGCGATGGGCATCGAAGAGATCGAGGAGTTCGTTGAAGCGTGCTTCGTTGGCCCAGATGGGCTGTCCGATCCGAAAGCAGACGGAGGCTTTTTCGATGGCGTCCGGGCCTGCAAGAGGCGATGTTGGCGCCGCCAGGGCCTTGGGCTGGGCGAGGAATGCGGCGGCGGGAAGGCTCGCGACGCCGAGCTTCAGGACGGTTCTACGCGTGGGTTGGGACATGGGTTCCTGCTCCTGTGTGGTGATTTCGCAGGGTAGCATCTTTGGGTTGGGGAATACCATGGAAAGGCTTTAACCACGGAAGGGCACGGAATTTCACGGAATTGAAACAGGGATGTGTTGCACGCAAAGGCGCGAAGACGCTAAGAGATTTGACCACGGAGCACACTGAGGCACGGAGCGTTAACTATGGAGAGTGGAACGCTCGAATCCATAGATGCTTTTCTTCAAGAACCGTGTCTCGTTATCCCACTCTTCTCCGTGCCTTCGTGGGCTCCGTGGTTCAAGACAAAGCCGATATCGGTTTATTGTTATGATGGCGCAAGATGACGCGGAGTTGATCGGTTACGGGAGTGATGTATGGAATTGTGGCATTTATTTGCGGGTGTGGCGGGTGGCGCGCTGGTGGGTGGTGTCTTTGCGTGGCTGCTGGTGCGTGCCCAGTCGCAGGCGCGGGAGGCGGTGCTGTCGGGTCAGCAGGATCGGGCGCAGGGCGCGGCGGAAGAACGCATCCGTCAGTTGGAGAAGTATCTCGGCCAGTTGCAGCACAACGCGGAACAGGGGCGGCGCTCGCTGGAGCAGTATCAAGAGGCGTTGCAGACGGCCCGGGCGCGGCTGGCGGCGAGTCTGGAGCGCAACACGCGCGTTCCGGAGCTGGAGGCGCAACTGGCCAATGCCACAGCGGAATACCGCATGCTGCGGGAGGAGAACTCAACGCACAAATCGCGCATCTCGGAATTGTGCACGCTGCTGGACGATGAACGCCGCGCGGCGGACGAGAAATTCGCCATGCTGGAAGAGGCGAAGTCCCATTTCCGTGATGCGTTTTCGTCGCTCTCGGCGGAAGCGTTGAAGACCAACAATCAGTCGTTCCTCCAATTGGCGCGGGAGAACCTTGCGCAGTTTCAGGAGAAAGCCCAGGGCGATTTAACCACGCGGCAGAACGCTATCGGCGATCTGGTAAAGCCGCTGAAGGAGTCGCTGGAACAGGTCAACGCGCGGATCAATGCGGTGGAAAAAGATCGCGCCTCGGCCTATGCGCAGTTGACGGAGCAGGTGAAGGTATTGGCGGCGGGCCACGGTCAGTTGCAGGCGGAAACGGCGAATCTGGTGAAGGCCCTGCGTGCGCCCCAGTCGCGGGGACGCTGGGGCGAGATCCAGCTCAAGCGCGTGGTGGAGATGGCGGGCATGGTGGCGTGGTGCGACTTCGTGGAGCAGGAAAGCCAGGGCACGGAGCAGGGGCGGCAACGTCCGGACATGGTGATCAAGCTGCCGAACAACAAGCGGATCGTGGTGGACGCGAAGGTACCGCTGAAGGCCTATCTGGACGGTCTTGAGATGGCCGACGAGGCGGGACGCGCGCTCTGCGTGAAGGAGCACGCGCGCCATGTGGCCGCGCACGTGCAGCAGTTGGGCGCGAAGGCCTACTGGAGCCAGTTCGAGCAGTCGCCGGAGTTTGTGGTGCTCTTTTTGCCCGGCGAACACTTCTTCGGCGCGGCGCTGGAGCAGCAGCCCGATTTGATCGAGCGGGGCGTGGCGCACAAGGTGATCATCGCGACACCCACGACGCTGATCGCGCTGTTGCAGGCCGTGGCCTTTGGCTGGCGTCAGGAACAGCTCGCGGAGAATGCCCAGGCCATCAGCGAACTGGGTCAGCAGCTTTATGAGCGTCTCCGCACGCTGACGGAGCATTTTCACGAGCTGCGCAAGGGCCTGGATCGTGCTAACAACGCCTACAACAAGGCGGCGGGCGCCTTCGAAAGCCGGGTGCTGGTAAGTGCGCGGAAGTTCAAGGAACTCGGCGCGGCGAAGGGCGGGGATATCCCGGAACTGGAGGGCGTGGAGCAGGGGCCGAAGCGGCTGGTGGATGATGCGTCGTAGGGACTGACGCACCCACGGTAAAGCTGAAGACCTTCGTTGGCCACAATCAATCCATTACTCGAATGCGTGAACGTGATGTCGCAGGGTGTGGCTGTCCCGTTGTCGGGGGAGGTGACCACGATACCTATCGTCACGCAAGCAGACGACGTGTCGCCTGTTGAAGTTGCGATCGATGCAACCGGGTTGACCTCGCGCACGACGGGACAGCCACACCCGGCGACGTCCTGACGTTAATACACCGTGCTGATCGGGTCTGAGGGGGCACCCCCTTTCCATGGGGCACTGTGGGTGCGTCAGTCCCTAGGCGTGATCAAAGGCGCGGTCGAAGTCTTTCCAGACGGGGTCGTAGCCCGCGGCGCGGATGACTTCGATCACTTCCGCGGGGGGGCGGGTGTCTTCGATCTCGAATTGTTCGAGCACTTCGACGCCGCGCGTGGCGTAGCCGCCGGGGCGCGTGCTGGATCCGGCGCTCATGTGGGTGACGCCGAGAGGGATGAGTTTGTCGCGGAAGGACGGAGCTTCGCGGGTAGAAAGATTGAAGCCAACCTCGGGCAGAAAGAGGCGCATGGCGAGCATGCCCTGGACGAGATCGGCGTCGCTCACGAAGTCGCGCACCTGAAAGCGCTCGGGCATGTGGAGAATGCGGGGGAATGAAATGGAGATGGCCGACTGCCAGCACTGCTTTTGCAGGTGCCGGGCGTGGAGGCCGACCCAGAGCAACTCTTCCTGCCACTGGTGGAGGCCGAGGAGCGCGCCGATGCTGAGCTTGCGCACCCCGGCATTGCCAGCGCGCTCGGTGGCGTCGAGGCGGTAATCGTAGATCGATTTCTGGCCTTCGAGGTGGACCTGCTCATAGGTAGGCCGGTGGTAGGTCTCCATGTAGAGCGTGACGCCTTCGAGGCCGGCCTCGACGAAACGCTGGTAATCCGGCTCGTCCACGGCGTAGATCTCCACGGAGACTCCGCTGAAATATTCGCGGGCGATGGCGATGGACTCGGCGATGTATTCCACGTCCACCGCTTTGGGCGCTTCGCCGGTGAGGATGAGAATGTTCTCATAGCCCATGGCGGCGAGGGCGGCGCACTCCTTGTGGATTTCTGCCGGCTTCAGGGTGACGCGCTTTTCCTTATTGCCCGAGCGCACGGAGAAGCCGCAGTAGACGCAATCCGCCGCGCAGAGGTTGGAGATGTAGATGGGTGCGTAGAGCGAAATCGTGCGGCCGAAGTGCCAGCGCGTGAGGCGGTTGGCCTTGCGGGCCATGGGCTCCAGAAAATTCCTGGCCGCCGGGGACAGGAGCGCGGCGAGATCGGCGACGTCCAGGTCATCTTTGACGAGGGCGCGCTCAACGTCGGCTTGGGTGGCTTCCTGATAAAGGGGCTTGAGGCGCTCGGCGGGCCACTGCTCGATAAGGGGTTTGAAACTCATGGGAGGGGTACTTTCGATGGAAGCGGGGTGTGGGGAGAGGCCCGCGCACTACAGAGCGTATTTTAGCGGTTGGGAGACGGGGTTGTCCATGGCATGAGTCTAGAATCTGAGTGATCCCCAGTTTTCGATTCTTTGCAATTGTTTGTGTAGCAGATAGTTAGCTGTTGACGTAGCGCCAAATTTGATCAAAAATGGACTGAGCAGTTTCGATCTAGCGCCAAAACCT
>JAEUWI010000053.1 GCA_016791475.1 Candidatus Hydrogenedentota bacterium | reverse complement strand
CTACATGGTGAACGAGCAAGTACCATGTCAACTACCTTTCAAGTTGATAGACAGGTCAGACTTAGCCTGACGCACCGGAAGGGCACGGAATTTCACGGAAGAGACAAGTTCGCGCCGGGCACTTCATACAACACCAGTCCCTCGCTTCGAAGTCGCTCCGGCAAGTGCAGGGGATGAAACTCCTTGCTGATCACATAGCGGAATCCGTAGGCATCGCCGAGCGCGCGCCACTCCGCCTCGGTTCTTCGCTGCCACAGGTCCCAGTCATACCAGCGGCCATCTTTCACGCCGTAGAGATCGGCGAAGAGCTTGTCCGTCGTGGCCGCGATGGATTTCATGTACGACATGAACTGGCGCGTCTCGAAGGTCGCCACCACGGGCCGATTCAGCACCATCTGCCAGTGCTCCTCCAAGGTCGTCAGCACCATGTCGGAGGGCGCGCTGTGTTCCGCGAAATATGCGGCCAGCTCCGACTCAAAAGGCGAAATCGGAAGATGCTCGCGTGTGCGCCATTGACCCGCGAAGAGGTGGATCAGCGTGAGGACACCGAGCGCATAGGCCGCAATCGCTCCCGCACGGGGCATCCACGCATTCCAGGCGATCCGATCACCCGCGAAGGCGATGACGAACCCGCACAGCACGGATGCCGCCGCGACCTTGTGATACCAGGCCAGGGTGAGCAGCCCGACCACGAGCAACGCCAGCCATGTATGCCGAAAGCGCGACCTATCGTCCATGTTTCGCCACAACCCCAGTATCGAGGCGCCCGCGAGGAGGAAGAGGGCCGTTTCCGGTGTGGCGAAGTAGCGCGCGGCCAAATCAGGGTCCATTAAATGGGGCCACAGCGGTATCGCCGCGAGCCAGCCGAGAGCGATAAACGCGACCCATGCGCCACCCCGTCCCACGTTCCACGCGCACACGGCGGCCATGAGCAGCATGGCTACATGGATCACGAGACGATAGGGCATCCAGCTTACGACGACGTAAGGCACATTAATATCCATGCGCGCGTGCACGATCCAGGCAAAGGCAATCGCGGCCGTGGAAAGCGCCGCATAGGTGTACAGAATCAGCACCGGCCCTCGTCGTGCCGGGCTTTTCCATGCCCGCCAGGCCAGGGGCAGGGCCAACAGAAGAAAACCCGCGAGGCCGATGATGCTGTGGCCGAAGAGGCCGAAGCGCGGCCATTCCGTGCGCTTTCGGTGCATGTCCTCGTTCGTGGTGTACGCCGCCCAGATCGCGTGCCCGTCCGTTTCCGCGTAATAGGCTCCATCAACCGGATCCGGCACGAGGAAAGGTCGCTGGGCGACCGCGAAGAGCACCGTGATGACTATGCCGACGGCGGCGCACGCGGCAAACTGCTTCAGTGCCGTGCCCTCGCCACGCCACCAAAGCCACGCGCAGGTCGCGATGGCGGTCAGGAGGATCATGGGCCATTGGCCGAGGTGGATCAGGGGCATGAGGCCAAAGAGGACGCCCGCCATGCGCCAGCGTCCCGCCGCCAGCGCGAGGAGCGCGGCGAAGGCCCAGCCCATGCCCATGATGCCGCTGGTGGCTTTCGTGGCCCAGGGCGAGATGGGCATGTAGCTCTGGAAGAACACATCGGCCCCCGCGAAGCTCAGCACCATGGCCAGGTGTACCGGTCCCATGCGCCGCGTCAACAGCCACGTCACGCCGAAGATCGGCAGGTGAATCGCCAGGGTCGCAAGGAACTGGCGCCCGCCGCAGATCAGCGCGGCGCTATCCGTCAGCCAGAGCAGCGCCCCGGTGGCGTAGTAGTGAATCGAGAAGCCGTTGAAGACCCAACGGTGGTGCGGATGTCCTTCGGGGTAGGGCGTGATGCCCAGCAGCACCTGAGCGCGCTCGTAGCCCTCCTCCCAGCGCACCCCGCGCACCAGCACCGCCAGAAGGCACACCCCGATCCAGAAAGCAAGCCCCAGCCAGAAGGCGCGGGCCTGCGCGCGGGCGTGGTCTGGCGTGTGGGGCATGGCTGCGCGGGTTCCTTCCTGAGCTGACGCGCCACTCTAACGCGGGCCACGCGGGCGATGCAACGCGGCTGGAAGAAAATGACGGATAAGACGGATAGGACCGATAAATCGGTCCTATCGGTCGAATCCGCCCTATCTACTACAGCATCCGCGCCAGCACCGATTCCTCCACTTCGCGATAGGCGTGCTTCGAGCCCGCCAGCCGCAGGCGAAAGCGATCATGATCATCGCGCGAGGCGAACTCAAAGCCGATTAATGCCCGGCCCACCTGCTCGCCGGAATAGGTGTAGTTGAAGTAGCAGATGCTCCCGCCCTCCAGCGTGTGGAGGAACTCCCGAAGCGCACCGGCGCGCTCCGGAAATTCAAAGGTGATCAAGTACGCATGCATGAAAAGCTGGGGCTCATAGTGGATGATGCGGAACTCCACATCCGCCCGCGAGGTCACGTCCTCGTGGGGGATGCGTTGTTCCGTCAGCCGCGCGTCCAGCAATTGCAGGGCGGGCGGCGAGGCTTCAAAGCCGATCACCGGCCACGCTTCTTCGTTCGAAACTTTACCGTACTGCACTTCGATGATGTTGATGCCGTCCAGGATACTGTCGAGCAAGTGGAGGAGTCCGCCGGGGGTCTCCGGCATTCGGAAGCGGTAATATTTCCGGCGCTCGGCGCCGATGCCGGCGTGTTGCGAGATCCACGCGAGCTGCTCGAAATCCACATTCGCGCCGCAAAGTACCGTAAGCACTTTCTTCCCGCGCACCTGCTCCGCCTGCTTCAACAGACCCGCCACACCCATCGCGCCCGCGGGCTCCGAGATGCATCGGCAGGTATTCCACAGCGCTTCAATCGCCGCCGCCACTTCCTCGTTTGTCACTGTGATGAACTCATCGATCAACTCCGCGCAAAGCGGATAGGTCAGCGCGCCCGCCTTCTTCACCGCCGTGCCGTCGCAGAACACATCCACATAGTCCAGCGCCACCGGCTTGCCCGCGCGCACGGCCGCCGCCATGCTCGCCTGATCCACGCCTTCCACGCCTATGATGCGGATGTCCGGATAATACGCGCGCAGCCAGCACGCGACCGCGGCCGCCATGCCGCCGCCGCCAATCTGGAGATAAGCCACGTCGAACGCGCCATGGCCGCTCATCACCACTTCATCCGCGATGGTGCCCTGGCCACCCATGGTGGCGTAGTCGTCGTAGGCGTGAACAAAAGTAAGGCCCTGTGCTTCGGCATAGTCCAGCGCCGCGCCCGCCGCCTCGCTGTAGGAATCGCCGATCAGCACAATCTCAATGTGATCGCCGCCATGACGCCGCACCTCATGCTGCTTCATGCGCGGCGTGGAAACGGGCATATAGATCCGCGCGTGGACCCCCAGCTTGCTCGACGCCAGCGCCACGCCCTGGGCGTGGTTGCCCGCCGAGGCGCACACAACGCCCGCCGCGCGCTCCTCGTCCGAAAGCAGCGCCATGCGGTTGTAGGCCCCGCGCCACTTGTAGGCGTGAATCGGCGAGAGATCTTCCCGCTTGATATACACCTCGGCGTCCAGCGGCAAATTCAACCGCTCCAGCGGCGTGGGCGGCGCCACGGCATAGACCCGCTGCCGGGCCATCAAGATTTCCTGAAACAATCGCTCGCGCATGAGATTTCCCTTGAATTGTGTTCCCACCACACCGATCATACCGGACGACGGACGGTGAACGCCTCTAAAGAGGGAGGTTGATGCGCATCGTGGGTCGGCAATAAGGTCTCCAGTTGACGCGACACAATTCATTGTGTAGAATTAAATAAAGAGGTGAACTATGGCAACAAACCTACAACTCGACGACGAATTAATCGATAAAGCGGTGAAGCTTGGCGCGCACAAGACCAAGAGGGAAGCAGTCACTAAGGCGCTGGAAGACTATGTGGGTTACCTCGAGCGTATCGAGATTATCAATCACTTTGGCACCTTCGACTTTGACCCCAACTATGATTACAAGAAAGAGCGCAGCAGGCGGTGAAAGTGCTGGTGGACACGTGTGTCTGGTCGCTCGTGCTGCGACGACCTGCCGGTTCAAAGGATCCAGCGGCGAAGGCCTTGAGGCAACTGATATTGGAAAATCGGGCCCTCATCATGGGACCCATCCGTCAGGAACTCCTATCGGGTATGACGGATCGGGTCCATTTTGAAAGACTGGTCCTTGTCCTGCACGGGTTTTCCGATCTGTCCTTGGAGGGTTCCGACTACATCAAAGCTGCGCAATTCTCTAATACCTGCCGAGCAAAGGGTGTTCAGGGATCTGGAACGGATTTTCTATTGTGCGCCGCTTCCGTCCGTCACGAAGTTTCGATTCTCACGACGGACAAAGACTTCCAGCACTACGCAAAGCTCCTACCCATCCGCCTGTTTAATCCCGGCGTGATGTGACGCGCTTAGTCGCTCTCCCCCCATAGGTTCCCAGAACTTCAATGGTTCCCACAATCCGATCATTCAACCGTTCCAGGTCTTCCGCCGGCACCCACCACTCCGTCTGATGCGCCGCCCCCACGCAGTGGATCGCGTATTGATCCATGAAGGTTTTCTCAACCGAAAAACGCGCGACAGAGCCCGCTCCCAAATCCGTGACGTTCCACTGTGTCAATTCGATGGCGTAGCGCTCGTTGGTGACGGGATAGAAAATGGGCTGCTCGGGTAAGCGCGGCGGCCAGCGCTTAAATCCAGATGCCCGCACGCGGTCCAATTCGGCTTGGCCGACCGGGCGAAAACAAGTGGTAATTTCGTCGCTCATGCACGGTGCCCCCCCCTATTCCCCGCTGTTCAGTCCCGGCGCATCGGCGGCGGGACGTCCCACCGAGTTGTAACGAACAATGCCCGATCCGTCCACGCGAAAGAAGCGCCGCCCGGTAACCCCGACGCTGACCGGGTCCGCGAAGCAGGTGAAGTCATCCGGCGACACCACCGCCATATTGAAGCTGTAGCCCGCCTTGACCCGGCCCTCAAACCACGAGTCATCCAGAAAGGCCGTCCCCTCGCCGTCGGTCTCCGCCACCAGCATGGCGAAGTCGCCAAAGGTCCTGCGGGCGGTGGCACAGGCAATCTGCCCCGCGCAAATCGTTCGCAAATCGCTTACGGCGGCGGCCTCGTTGGCCTGAATGCGGGAGCGGAGCAAATTGGGAATGGCGATAGCCGCGATGATGGCAATGATGGCCACAACCATCATCCATTCGATGAGGGTAAAGCCGTCCTTCCTCTGCAACATGCGTGTCTCCCGGACCGGATTGCGCGGTCACGTTGTCGTGTTCCCACTCCAGGTTTACTGCTCCGGTTCAGTGCAGTCCCGCGGGTCAACTGAGCCTGAAGTGTACCCCCGGAACCCCGGAAAGTAAAGCGGACGGCGAGGCTGGCTGGCCTCGCCGTCCGGGGGTTAAACCCGTCTTGCGCCTCGCGTTAGCGGGGTATTATTCACCAATCGGGTCGCTGGAGGCGTCGGCGTCGGCGCCGTCGGCGTAGCGGATAACACCGCTGGAGTCGGTGAAGAAGCCCTTACCGCCCGTCGTGCCGTATACGGCCGCGTTGGCGTTGGCGGTGAAGTTGTTCGTGTCGCCGCCGAGAACGTAGTTGTAGCCGCTCTTCGTGCCGGCCCAGTTACCGTCGAGGAACGAGGGGGTCGCGCCGGTGAGGTCCGCGAAGTCCGCCGTGTACTCATAGTTCGCGGCATGGTAGGCCACTTCGGAACCCACGATGGTGCGCAGGTTGCCGATGGCGCTGGATTCGTTGGACTGCATGCGCGAGCGGAGCAGGTTGGGGATGGCGATAGCGGCGATGATGGCGATAATGGCAACCACGATCATCAATTCAATCAGCGTGAAACCCTTGTTAGACTTTTTCATGGCAATTCCTCCTGTTGGATTGTTACGTTTCGCAAACTCGTTCAACCGGTTCCCACCAGCGGGACCCGACTACGCTTGTTCAACTGTTGAACTCCATAAGGCAATCGCCATGCCAAAAGATGGCGCCAACCCGCAAGCCGCTCAAAATAAACAACTTATACAAAATTCATCTCGAGTCCATCCGAAAATTCCGACTGCGCGTTCGGGAATTTGGCTCCGTTGTGCGGCCCCAAGTGACAATTTTCGTCCCGAAAGGTAAATTGCCGCGCGTGGTGCGTCCCGCGCGCCTTCAAGTTGACCCCGATCGGCACAAACGTCACAATGGGGTCGGAAACTGTGGGGAACAACGTTGTCGTATGGCCGGTATGGAACCGGCAGAAATCGTGGAGAACCATACATGCCGGGTCGAATGGGTTGCATTCTTATCACGCTGATGTTCGCGGGCTGGACCGGTGCGGAGACTTCGTATCTCACCCGCACCCGTGACGCGCTCGATGCCGTCGCCCGTGACATGCCCGCCGTCATCGCGGCGGCGGAAGCCACCGCCAAGTCCCTGGCGGGCGGCGGAAAATTCTGGGCGGCGGGTCACCCCGCCCTCGTCAGCGAATTTTCCGGTCGCGCCAGCGGCTTCATGTATCTCAAGGGGCTCCAGCTCGACCAAGCCGGCCACGGCGACACCATTCTCTACACGCCCGGCGGAATCGTCAACGCCGAAGAAGCAACCGCCATCGCCGCGAAAGGGGCCACGCTCGTTTGGATCGGCGGCGGCGCGCCGGAAGGGGCCCATGCCCTGAGCGTCGCCACCGAATCGGGCTTGTCTCCCACGCTGGCCGGCGCCATCACCGGCTGGGTGTACCTGGCGGAGACCATTGCCGCCCTGACGCGCGAAGGCAAAATGCCGGTGATCTACGAGACCATCGGACTCTACAGCGGCTTCCAGCGCATCGCGAAGTTCGAGCAGCAGGGCATTTACTGGCACGAACCCCACACCGTACCCACCATCCCCCCCGGCACGCTCGGTCTCGCCTACACCACAACCCTGAGCGCCATGCTCGAACGTGTGAATCGCGAGATGGGCCCGCGCATCGCCCTGGCCGCAGCGTGGAGCGCCGAGGCCCACGCCGCCGGCAAACAGACCATCATGTACAACATGGGCCACATGTTTCCCCACGAAGTGGCCGAAACGGAAATCGGCACCCTCTTCAAGTCGGAAGTGTGGTACTCCGGCTTCTCCCAGATGCCGCCCCCGAACGATCCCTACGGCCCCGGCGATGTGCTCCTCCACATCGGCTACCAGCACCCGCCCTATGAGCTCTTACCCCGGGCGAAGCATGCCGGAGCCAAAGTGGCCTACGTGGATATACTTCAGCACCGGGACTACCCCAACAACGACCAGGACGTGCTATGGATAGACCCCATGTGGCCCTGGGCCGATGGGGTGGTGCAGATCCCCAACTACGACGTGCCCGCCTGCCCCGCCTCGGGCGTGATCAATTCGGCCATCGCCTGGGAGATTTACCGCCTGACGCGCGAAGCCCTGACCACAAAGAAATAGCAGCCGACGCACGCGGAAGGAGGCTCAGCCCCCGCCCTTCGGGATATCCTCGCCGTCCTTCGCACCCGTGGTCGCCTCCAGTCGGCGCGCCAGGCCTTCGTAGGCCGCCTCATGGGCCTCCAGCGTGGCCGCATGGCGCCGTGCCGCGAGGGCCATGAGAATCAGGATGATGGACACGATTGCAAAGCCCTGAAACAGGGCCAGTTGGCTATCCAGAATACTCGTGGTGTTGCGCAGCAGGATACCGCTGATCCCCAGGGTAATGGCGATGAGGTAAATGAAGAAGACCGCCTGGCGCTGGGTGAAGCCGAACCACACCAGCCGGTGGGAGAGGTGGTCGGGCGCGCAATGATCGATCACCGAGCGAAAGGTCCGCGTCTCCCCCTTGATGATCCGGGCGATGATGATGTAGGCGAAATCAAAGAGTGGCACACCGAGGATCAGCACGGGAATGGTGGAAGCGATGATCCGGTTCTCCGTCCACTCGCCCATGACGCCAAGAGCCGCCAGGGTAAAACCGAGAAAGAAACTGCCCGAATCGCCCATGAAAATTCGCGCGGGGTTGCTGTTGAATATCAGAAAGCCCAGGTTTGCCCCCATGAGGCCCACCGCCAGCATGCCGAACCAGGAGAGGCTCGTCTCCCGGCCCGCCTCGATGTAGGTCTGCACCGCAATGGCGAAGAACATGCCCGCGACGATGAACGCGAGGCCCGAGGCCAGCCCGTCCATGTTGTCGGTACCGTTGAAGGCGCTCGTCACGCCCACAATCCAGAGAATGGTGGCGGCCACGTCCAGAAAAGCGTTCTGGAACAGATTAATGCGGACGTCGAACTGAGAGAGAATCAACGTGGCCGCCACCAAAGTTATGAGCTTGTAAAAGCCCGGAATTCCACCGATATAGTCGTCCAGCGCCCCCACGACGAGACAGATGAAGGCCCCCAGCAGGATGCCGTTCATCCCGTCGCTCCGGTAACCCGGCAGCAGCACGGCCGCCGCAAAGGCGCAGAAAATAAAGATGCCGCCGCCCCGGGGCACGGGTGTCTTGTGTATCTTGTTGGGAGAAGGGGGATCCATCATTCCGAGCTTGCGGAACACCAGGATGCCCAGCGGCATCGCCAGCGCGGCGATCAGAAAAGCCGTCGTACCCACCAGAAGATAGGTACGCGGCCAGTACTCGAGTTCGGTCAGCAACATCCGTGTTTTGTGCGCCTCGGGGGGCCCGTCAGGGCGTCCACCTGGATCATGAATTCGGGGCGCTTCAACGCCCGCCCTGCGCTCCATGGAACGCTACAAGGGATTTTATCACAAATGACGCTTCGGCGGTAGTCAGCCCCGGATAGATAGGCAACGAAAGATTCTCCCCATGCGCACGCTCCGAACGGGGATAGTCCCCCCCCAGCGTGTGGTGCGCCGGACGATACACGGGGCGACAGGCGCCCACCCCGCGCCCGGCCAGCCACGCTTCCAGCGCATCGCGCTCGGGGGTGGCGATGACATAGCGAAAATGCACGCTGTCCTCCAGGCGGGGACGTTCGAGGGGCAGGCCCGCCAGGCCCGCATGGTACTGCGCGGCAATCTCGGCGCGCCGCGCGACAAAGGCCGGCAGCCGCCGCAACTGAACTCGACCCATGGCCGCCTGAAAGTCGGTCATCTTATAGGCGCGGCGTACCTGAAAATCATCCCGGTGGTCGTAGTCGCGCAGATCCCGGGCCAGCTCCGCCAGCCCTTCATCGTCCGTCAGGAGCATGCCGCCCTCGCCCGTGGTCATCATTTTGGTGGCGTAAAACGACGCAATCGCCAAGATGGATGCGTTGCCCGTGGGGCCGCCGATGGAATGGGCCAAATCCTCAATCACGGAAGGATTCTTTGGCAGCCGAGCCTTCGCACCAAAGAGGTGGGGCACAATCACCCCCATGACCGAATCGGGTACCCGCTCCGGATCAATATTGTTGTCCGCGCCGATGTCGCAAAGCACCGGCGTGGCGCCCTGCCAGGCCACCGCCTGGGCCAGGGCCGCGCAGGCATAGGAGGGCATGGCCACGGTATCACCCGACGACACCCCCATCCCGATGAGCGCCAGATGGAGCGCCGCCGTGCCGCTGTTCACGGCCACACCGTGTTTTCGGCCAACCACCGCCGCACATTCGTCTTCAAACGCGGCCACTTCCCGGCCCTGGGCCAGATTGCCGCTCCGCAGCACGCGATCCACGGCGGCCCGCTCTTCGGGTCCGATGGTGGGTCGGCTATGGGGTATCGAGGGGCTGTCCAAGAAGCACGCTCCGTGATTGAGGTCCGCAATGCATCAGCAAGTCCAGGATGGAAAGATCGGGAACGAAGGGGCCGTGGGCCTGAGGATATTCCACCGATTTCCACGCCTGGATCTCCAGCGCGATGCCGGCGGCGGCCAGTTCCTCCGCATCGAGGTAGGCGTCGAGGGCATAGGCTCCCGTCAGGTAGGCCGAGCCACCGGCTGCGTGGATCAAGTTCACGAGGCGCGTGGTTGCTTCGCCCGGCGCATCCATCTCCGAGGAATACCGGATCGGCGTTGTAATTCCGAGGGCATCCAGAAAGAAAGGCAGCATGGCCCGGTTCAGGGCGTTCAGGGTTTCCCAGGGTTGAAGATAGAATTCCCTGAGCGCCGGAGCAAGGGAATCAAAGTGCGGCGCGCGCCGATAATTCTGCTCGATGCTCCGCCAGTGCTTCGCAGCCCAGTTGCGCTTGTTGTCGATCCGTACCGCATCCAGCGATTGGGCAAAGCGATCATAGACCGGAACTGAGAGCATAAGCGGACCCTGGGGCGTCTTGATGCGATTCCGGTTCTGGTAGCCGTTCTTGTTGTACTGAATATTGTCCAGCACCACGAAAACCTCTGAACACGCTATCTTGTGAAAATAGCGCAGCCACGGCAAGTAGTGAAGCTGATGAATCCCAACCACCACGAATTACGAACTCCATGCGGGTCGATCGCCCCGGGCGACACACCATCCCCGCACGAATATACGCCGCCCGCAAGCCCACCGCAAGCCCGACACCGGATTTCGTTGCAACCCTTTCACCCCCTTGCGTATGGTACTGGGCATGTTCTCTTTCCCGCGGCATACCAACCTTGCACTTGTGGCGATTCTTGCGTTCGCCGGGCTTTGCCTGACTGCTCCGGGCCAGCGCATGGTCGTGGTGACGGAAGCGCGCAGCGCCCTGGGTGAAGCGGCGCGTCTTACACTTCACAGCGCCGATTTCGGGATCGGGGGGAGCCTGCCCGGCGGTCACCCCTTGCCCGGCACCGCGCTGATCACCCCGCTGGTGCTCGATCCGCCCCATGGCGGCGTGCTGGCGAGCAGCGGACGCCCCTGGCGTGGCGGAAGCCTGGAAACCACCCACCTCGAAAGCGCCCTGCGCGCCTTTCACACCGCACCCTTCAACCCCTGGACCGGGGCCGATACCGCCACGGAACCCGGCTGGCGCGACTGGGCCGTGGGTGTGGTGGAGGACCAGCAGACCCTCAGCTTCCTCCGGGTAACGGCGGCCATTCGCCAGGACGAATCCGGCGCTTGGCGGGGAAAACTGGTGGCGCACCCCTGGCCCCCCGAAGGCACGCCGGGCCGCGTGCAATCGGCGGGTGGCGAAACGCCGCTGGGTCTCGCGCCCCGATTCGTCTTTCCCCTGCGCAACCGGAGTTTTCTCACCGTCGGTGTGGCGGGAAGCGGCGGTCTGGTGCTGGCGGAGCGCGCCGATCCGGCCCTCCAGGTTTCGGAGGGGCCACGCCCCATCGCCGACGGCACTCACCCCGCCGATCAGCGCCACCTGGCGGCGGCCGCGCTCGCGCCCGAGGAAGATATACTCTGGGTGCTTTTTTCCGCACTCGAAATGGGCGAGGCCGGCGCCGCGCCGGAATCATGGCTCTACGCGGTTGATCTGAGAAACGCCTTGCCACCGGGCGCGCCTCTGGCGATTCCGGGTATCGCCGCCGTCGGATTTCAGGCCCTGTCCGCCGGACCCGGCGGGCAGTGCTGGGTGGCCACGCGTACGCCCGGCACGGACTTTGGTCGGGTGACCAGGGCCACGCGGGCAAACGCCGGAATCGCCGAGTCCCTCTCCCTTCCTCTGGTGGGCGTGGAGCAATCCCTGTCCATCGCCGCTGCCGCCGATGAGGTGATCGTGGCCGTGGATTCGCGGGTCGCGCGCATTGACCGGGATAGTAAACTGACCGCATTCACGACCTATGACGCCCCCATCACCCTGGTCCGCTGGACGGAATCCGGACCCGTAATCGCCGAGGGCAATCGACTTCATCAGATCACACTCCCTGCGTGTACACCGCGGGCAACGCTGGACTTCCAAAGCGGATGGGTTACCGATTTTCAGGAGATTCCGGCCGCCTCCCTTCCCCGACCCGATGGGGACGCCGACGGCATCGATGATGACACGGAGCGGCGCCAGCAGACCCGCCCGGATCAGGCTGATTCCGATGGCGACGGTATCCCCGACGGCAGCGACCCCTTCCCGAGCGCGCCTTCCCCCCAGTTGAAGGTGGGCGCGGAGGTGGTCTTTCCCTATACCGCCGTGGGCCGCCAGTTGCGCGCGCTGCCGATTGAAAGCCTCGGCGCGCCCGATGCCCAGTGGCAGATCGACTTTGACCCGGAGACCCTGCCCTGGCTCCGCGTCCACCCCCGCAACTTCCGCGGTTCGGGCCAGGCTTATATGGGCGTGGACCCCGAGCGCTTCGACCCCGCCGGGGTGACTTCAGGCACCATCCAAGTTTCGCTGGCCGGCAAGCCGAAGGGCAACCGGCCCGGCTATGCCGCGGCCTACAGCCCCGCCACGGTCCACATTCGGGTGGAGCCGCCCCGCGATCCACTCCGCACTATCCTCTGGCTCTGGCCCGCGACACAGGGCACACCGGGTTTTCGCGACCCATCGGACCCCCAGGGCCTCCGCGCCCTCGGCGATCTGGCGGCGGGCTTTCCCTTTCACTTCTCCCATGTCGAGCATTTCGGGCCCATGTCCGGCACCCTCGACGGCTACTCCGTCGTGGTCATCGGCGCACGCGCGGCGGCGGAAGGCGTGCTCACCCAGAAGGCCCTTTTTGACTACCTCAGCGACGGCGGCGCCGTGCTCTTCCTCGGTGAACATCTGGAGGGCGAACACTACCGGGATCTCGGATCGTGGCTCGCGCCCCTCGGCGTGAAGATCAGCATGAACACGCCGGTCAACGGTCCCGTGGCGGCGGACACCTCGCAGGACCTGCTGCGCCACTGGCAGGGCTTCACCATCGATCGGGGCTGCGCCCTGAGCGCCAGCACCGGCGACGGCGTGATGATCCCCGTCGACGCCAGAGCGCTGGCATCGCCCGGTGCGCCAGACAACCTCGCCTTCCTGGCGCGCGCCCACGGCTACGGGCGCATCGCGCTCCTCGCCGCGCCCACGCCCCTCAACACCAAATCCCTGCAAGGTCCGGAGAACCAGGCCTTCGCCCTGGATCTGCTCTACTGGCTCAGCCGCGCCGGATATTCCGTCGATGATCGCGATGGTGACGGCCTGCTGGACGCCACGGAAGACCAGAATGACAATGGCGCCGTGGACGGCGACGAAACCAACTGGCTCGATCCCGACAGCGACGGCGACGGTCTTCCCGATGGCTTGGAAGACACGAACCGCAACGGGGGCGTGGACAAGGGCGAGACGGATCCAAGGCTGCGGGACACGGATGGGGATGGCGTGGATGACGGTGCGGATGGGAGGCCGGTCGGGTGAAGGTGGACTTCGATTTAGCGCGATCTTGCCAATCTATCGATATAGATTTGCAAGCTGGGAGCGCCGACGGCCCGCCGGCAAAGTGAACTTGAATCTGCATTTCGCGAGGAAAATTGATGCGAACGGTTAAAGCACGGTTACACCTCTATTCGGGAAAAGGTAAGCGCAACATGCCCTTTTGTTCTGGATACCGGCCCACCTTCTGGGCGCGATCCGAAAGTGGGGTGAACGGAACGGGAGGCCCCGGTAGAACCAGCGGCAAAATCGACATTATGGATGCGGAAACGATTCACCCGGGGGAGGAGAAACTAGTGATGATCGCCTTTGTAACCGAAGAAATCCTGGGCGCGGATTTCGGGGCGGGGTCCGTAGTCTACTTTGCGGAAGGGTGTGAGGTGCTCGGGGAAGCAAACATCATCGCCCTGTTGTAACGTCGCGGTGGAGAGAGGTCTCCAATTCAGGGCGATCTCGTCACGAAACAAATAGATTTGCGAGTTGGGAGCGCCGACATCTTGTCGGCAATTGCGCCCGCGGGGCGCAGCCACTCAAGCCGAAACTAGCCGCCGCGTATTGCCGCGGGTCCGTCCCCATACAAAAAACGCGGGGCTGGACGAATCCAGCCCCGCGGGGTATTCAGGATGGTGGGGGAATTTACTTCTGTTCCAGTACGGCGCGGGCCATGGCCTTGGCAAGGCGGCGGCGGCGGCGTTCACTGGGTTTTTCGAAGTGCTTGATCTCTTTGATGCGCTGCATCAGACCCTCTTTGTTGCACTTCTTTTTGAAACGACGGAGCGCCTTTTCAAACGGCTCGTCGGACTTTACGCGAACTTTTGTCACGAATACTCAACCTCCCCTCGGAGTGGATTTCGCCCCGGCCTTTCGGCGGGCGATGGTTAGTCATGCGGTTAGTCCCGCTTTCGCAGGGCCCATCAGTGTACCAATAAAGAAGTTAGCCTGTCAATAGGACTGGGCGGCGATGACGCGGTAATGGCACGGGGCGCCGGTAATCATGCATTCGCCTTCTTCTTCTTCCTTGTCGAAGGGAATACACCGGATGGTGGACTTGGTGTCCGCCTGGAGCCGGTTCTCCACTTCGGGGTTCTTGTGATCGAGGAATACGCGGAAGAAACCGCCGTTGCCGATGCGGGCCTGATACTCTTCGTAGCTGTCCACGGTATGGGTATTGGCGGCGGTCCGTTCCTTCGCCAGGCGGAACAGGTTCGTCTGGATGTCTTCCAGCAGCGCCTCCAGTTTCTCGCGCAGGCCGTCCATCGGCAGGGTGATTTTCTCGCCCGTATCGCGGCGCGCGGCGATGACCTGACCGCTTTCCACGTCGCGCGGTCCAAGCTCCACACGAAGGGGGATGCCTTTGAGTTCCCATTCGGCAAATTTGAAGCCGGGCTTGTAGTGGTCGCGATCATCGATCTTGAAGAAGAGGGGATCCCAGCCTTCGGTCATGGCTTTGGCCTTCCCGAGCACCAGCGCCATCTCGTCGTCGTTGCGGTAGATGGGCACGATAACCACGGGCAACGGGGCGAGCTTCGGCGGTATTACGAGACCGTTGTCGTCGCTGTGGGTCATGATCATGCCGCCGATGAGGCGCGTGCTGACGCCCCAGCTCGTGGCGTGGACATACTTGAGCTCCTTATCCTTGTCCTGGAACTTCACGTCGAAGGCCTTGGCGAAATTCTGGCCCAGGTGATGGGATGTCCCCGCCTGGAGCGCCTTGCCATCCTGCATGAGGCCTTCGATGCAGTAGGTGTGAAGCGCGCCGGCGAATTTTTCGCTGTCCGTCTTCTTGCCCACGGCCACGGGCATGGCCAGGTACTCCTCGGCGAACTGCTGGTAGATGCGGACCATCTTGTAGGCTTCTTCTTCGGCCTCTTCAAAGGTGGCGTGGGCCGTGTGGCCTTCCTGCCAGAGGAATTCCGTGGTGCGCAGGAACAGGCGGGTACGCATTTCCCAGCGGCAGACATTCGCCCACTGATTGATGAGGATGGGCAGATCGCGATAGGAATTGATCCAGGTGCGGTAGGAGTCCCAGATGATGGTTTCGGAAGTCGGCCGGATGACCAGGGGCTCTTCCAGCTTCTTGCCGCCGCCATGGGTGACCACGGCGCACTCGGGGGCGAAGCCTTCCACGTGCTCCGCTTCCTTCTTCAGGAAGCTCTCGGGGATCAGCATGGGGAAATAGGCGTTGACGTGGCCGGATTCCTTGAACATGCGGTCCAGCCGCTGCTGGATCTTCTCCCAGATGCCATAGCCGGTCGGTTTGATGACCATGCAGCCCTTCACGGGGGAGTGGTCGGCCATCTCGGCCTTTCGAACCACGTCGATATACCACTGAGAATAGTCTTCCGAGCGCTTGGTGATGCCCTTGGCCATGGATGCGTTCCTGTAGCGTTTGCGAATGCCGATGAAGGATTGGGGGACAACCCGGGACCGGGTCCCCATGGATGAAGACCGAATTATAGCACAAAATGGCCGGGCGCCTGAAACCTGTTGACAGCGGATGTCCCGCCTTCTAAACTGACACCGCCAATTCCGCTGCGCCGGTTTTGCCCGTCGGCGCGCGGGTCGCCTGCCTGGAAGAGGCGACGCCTGGGAAGCGCCACGGTACCTGGGGGACGGTGTCGGGGTGCCAATAGCAACGTGCCGTCCTGTGAACGCACCCCCGTGGAACGGGTATTCGACCCTTTTACACCGCCCTGCGGGGGCTCAACACGCGGCCTGCAACGCCGCCGTCCTGAGGAGTAGAAATTCATGATGCGATACCTGATTGCCCTCGCCCTTCTGGGTTGCGCCACGACCTTTGCCCAGGAGACAAGCGTCGCCCCGGGCATCAATGACAATTTCAAGAATCCGAATGTCGATGAGTACGTCGCGCGATTCGAGGGGGAAAGTCGCGAGATCTACACCCACCGCCAGGCCATCCTGGATGCCCTGGATCTGAAGCCCGGCATGTGCGTCGGCGATATCGGGGCCGGCACGGGTTTCTTCTCTATGATGATTTCCGACGTGGTAGGGACGGAGGGGCGCGTGTACGCCGTGGATATCGCCAAGAACTTCGTCGAGCATATCAACAAGATCAGCGCGGAAAGCGGACGAAAAAATGTCGAAGGCGTGGTCTGTGATGAACGCTCGGCGCGCCTGCCCGTGAATTCCATCGACCTGGCCTTTATCTGCGACACCTACCACCATTTCGAATTTCCCTTCGACACCCTGAAGTCGATCCATGACGCCCTGCGGCCGGGCGGCAAGCTTGTAATCGTGGACTTCGTCCGGATCGAGGGCCGCAGCAGCGACTGGACTCTCAAACACGTGCGCCGCGGCATGGGGGGCGTCATCGACGAGCTGCAACAAGCCGGCTTTGATTTCCTCGAGAAGCAGGAAACCGGCATGAAGGAGCAGTACATGATCACATTCGTCAAGCGCGCGGCTGAGGTACAGCCCGCGAAAGAATAAACCATGCCCGCACCGGAAGACGCGGGACTGACCCGATTCATCGGTTTGCGCTCGGCAACGGGGCTGGTCGTCGCAAACATGATAGGCGCGGGAATCTTCACGACGACCGGCTTTCAGGCCGCCGATCTGGGCCACCCCGGTCTGATCTACGCGCTCTGGGCTCTCGGCGGTGTACTCGCGTTCTGCGGCGCCCTCTGCTTTGCCGAGCTCGGGGCGATGTTGCCCCGCGCCGGCGCGGAGTATGTCTATATCCGCGAGTCCTATGGGCAGGCCCTGGCCTTCGTGAGCGCTTTCGTCGCGTTGAGCGCCGGCTTCTCCGCGCCCATCGCCGCGGCAGCAAAGAGCTTCACCGTCTATCTCGGCTATCTGATAGATCCCCTCCGCGAAAACCCGCCCGTCCTCGGCGTGGCGCTGGTCGACCTCTGCGCGATCGGGGTGGTGTGGTCCCTTGTGGCGATCCACTGCCTCGGCGCTCAGACCGGCATGCGCTTCAGCGATGCCGTGACCGCCTTCAAGGTCCTGGGTATTGTCGCGATTATCACGGCGGCCCTGTTCTGGGGCGATGGACGGGTCGCGAACATTGTCGAGAAGGCGGCGGACTATGGGGATAAGTCGCCCGCGGATCTCACAGTCGCAATGGCGACCTCGCTTATCTTCGTCACGTTCTGCTACCTGGGCTGGAACGGCTCGGCCTATGTGGCCGGCGAGATGGAGGACCCCCAATCGAATTTGCCGAAATCACTCCTCACCGGCACCGCCATCGTGACGGGTCTCTACCTCGCGCTCAACGTGGTCTATTTCTACGGCGCCGGGGTGGATGGACTTCAGGGACAATTGAACGTGGGAACGCTGGCGGCGGAAAAGCTCTTCGGCCCCGCCGGCGTGACCGCGGTTACCCTGTTACTCTGCGTTTCGATCCTCGCTTCGGTCTCCGCCATGACCATCGCGGGATCCCGCGTCCTTTTCGCCTTCGGTCAAGACATGCGCGCCCTGTACTGGCTCGCCCGGTCGTCGCCAAACGGATCGCCGTGGCCATCGCTCCTGCTTCAGGGCACCGTCGTCTCCATCATCGTACTGTCCGGTCGGGTCGACCAGATCCTGCTTTACGCCGGCTTTACCCTCACGCTCTTCTCCGCCATCGCGGTCTCATGCGTGATCACCCTGCGGATTAAGGCCCCCCATCTTCCGAGGCCATTTCGGGTATGGGCTTACCCCTACACCCCCCTGCTCTTCATCGCCGTTTCCCTGTGGACAATGGTGTGGGCCTTCCGCGGGAGACCGGTGGAGTCCTCCCTCGCACTGGCAACGGTGGCGGCGGGCGGACTGCTCTTCTGGGGCGTCAATCGGCGCGAAAACCGCTGAGGCTCCGGGGCGCACCCGCGCTTGCCAACCAGCCGAGTCAATGCCACACGATGCAAAAGAACCAAGGGCCGGATCCCGACGGGAACCGGCCCCTTTCTCAGGCAATACCTTCAGGCGGATTCGCCTGATCGCTGCCGCAATCGCCCAAAACCCAATAACACAGAAACGGCCAAACCAAGGAGGAAAAGGTCACCCAGAAAATCGCTCAGCGATTTCGCACCCGACATTGGACAACCACCTCCTTCGCCCTCACCTTCGCCCTCACCTTCGCCCTCGCCTTCACCCTCACCCTCGCCCTCGCCTTCACCTTCGCCTTCGCCTTCGCCTTCGCCTTCGCCCTCGCCCTCACCTTCGCCTTCACCCTCGCCCTCGCCCTCGCCCTCGCCCTCACCTTCGCCCTCACCCTCGCCCTCGCCCTCGCCCTCGCCCTCGCCCTCACCTTCACCCTCGCCCTCGCCCTCGCCTTCACCTTCACCCTCACCCTCGCCCTCGCCTTCACCGCCGACCCCGTCGCTTTCGATGTCAAGGATCAATTCGCCGTTCTCGATGGTCACAGCCGCGTCGAAGCCTTCGGGCGCGTTGACGAACTCGACAGCGGCAAACGCACCGTCCACCGTCCCGCCGAAGCTGGCCAACTGGCTCAAGACGTCGTCGCCATAGACCCGTCCGGGCACCAGCACGATGCGCAGCGCCCCCGCCAGGGTGACGTTGCCGCCGACCTGGAGCATGGACTCGGCCCCGGCCTCGATCTCCAGGATTCCGTCTTCCTCCAGCACAAGATCGCCTTCGATCACGACGGGACCCGTTGGTACGCCTTTATCCGCGGCCGTGCTGGACTTCTCTTCAGGTCGCGGTATGGTCACCTCCAGCAGGATCTGGATCCGACCGTTGGAAACAAAGCTGCTCTGTACATTCGCGCCCGCGCCGGCCACCACCAGGCCCCGAGTACCAATGAGGAGCTGGGAGCCAATTCCCACATTGCCGCCGTTGGCCACACGGAGCAAACCCGCACCGGCGGAATTGCCCACGGAAACACTGCCGTCGCAGGTGAAGGTGGCGTCGGTGTCCACATTGACCGTGCCGCCCGCGTCGGCGCTCGCACCGCCCAGGATGGCTTCAAGGCAGTGCAGCGTGGTGCCCTGGTCGAAAAGTTCGACCAGGCCGTTGCCGTTCTTGCCCACTTCAAGAAAGCCGGGGGCCAGCGTGGCCCCTTCAGAGGGCGCGGGCTCGGCGAGGTCCACCAGCGCGTTTTCGAAAAGGCGGAGGATACCCAGGCCGCCGGTGGCCGATCCCAGGATTGCGGCGCTGGCCCGGAGTGGCGCGGCACTCTCCAGGGTTACCGTGCCGTCACCCGCGCCGGCGATGACCAATTCATCGACGATCTTCGTAGTGGCGAATAGACCGCTGGCGCGGTACTCGCCCGTGCTGTCCGCGCCCACAGCAAGCCGCATGGCCCGGGCTTCCACGCGCGCGTTGTCGCTAATCGTGAGTTCGCCCGCGCCATCAACGCCAATCTGGATTTCATCGCCAATGGTCCAGTGTGATTGAGGCGGATTCGGATTGGCCTCCGAAGCGATCTCGCCGGTGATCGTCGCGGTGCCCACGACCCCGCCCAGGGCGCCCAGCAGAAAGCTGTCGGTTATGGAGACTTCCGCGCCGCCTTCGGCCGTGATCGTGCCGAGACCACCCAGGCCCGCGATAAGGCTCCCATTGACCGTGAGATTGGCGAGGCCCGCTTCGCCATCGCGCAACGTCAGCGAACCAATACCGCCGGTCAGGATTCCCAGATTCAGATCACCCGCCGTGAGGCGCGCGCCATTGGTCACTTCGATTTCACCGACACCCTGATTGCCGGTCTGGACCACATCGACGATATCGAGGTGCGTGCCTGGACCGGCCAGCTCGATATCGCCCGTACTTCCTTCGCCTTCGGCCAGGGTGAGGGTGGCCGCCGTGATGCGGGCGCCTTCGCTCAGCAGGATTCGGCCCGTGCCTTCATCGCCCGCCACAACGCTGTCGATGATGGTGGCCCTCGTCTCGGAGCCACTGGCGGCAAAGGTGCCCGAGCCGCCTTCCAGCGCGCCCAGATTCATCTTGTCGGCGTTGATCGTGCCATGGTTGTTCAGGGCAAAGATGCCCGTGCCGCCCGCACCGATCAGAAGCGTGCCGGAAAGGTCCACCGTGGCGGCATCATCCGTTTCCCCATTGCCCGTCAGGTCCACCGAGGCCTCACTGCCCGATTCCAGCGCGAGGGAAAAGTCACCCGCGGGCACCTCAATCGACAACGGCGCTATGCCCAGGATCCGGCCTTCGCCCGCGCCGCCCACGAAGAGCCCCAGGCCCGCGTCGAGAGACGCATCCGCGCCGCCGCCGCCCAGAGAAAGTTCGCCCCGCGCACCGATGTCCCGACCCAGCGAGACGCCGCCGGTACCGGTGAGCGATGCGCCCGGCGCAATCTGGAGAAAGGAAAAGGCCTCGCCCGCAGCGGCGGTCGGGCCAATGGCCACCTCGGCGGCCGTCAGCGTCGTGCCCTCCAGCACCAGGCGCCCATCCGCGAAGACGCCCAATGCCGGTTCATCGCCCGCGCCGCCCAGCGCGAGGGTTCCGCCGCTGAAGGTGGGGCTGCCGCCGGAAACTCTGACCCGATTGGCCGAAGCGCCGCCGGGCAGCGTGACCGTGTATTCGCCCGACTCTGCAAAGGTGAGATTGGCGCAGCCCTCGCCATTGTCCACCGGCGCCACGGGCGGGTCCCAGTTGGCTTCGTCGGCGAAATTACCGGACTCCCCAATGGTCCAGCGCGGGTTGCAGAAGTCGGCGTTTTCCACCCGGAGTTCCAGATCACCCTGGACCTCCATCGTCATATTGTCCTGGGTCTCGGTCTGCGCCAGAAAGGTGATTCGGTACTGGCCCGGGGGCAGGGGCGTGGTGGGTATGGCGATGAAGTTGGGCCCGCAGGTATTCGTCGGCTCGCATTCCGAGAGCGGTGGGCAGTTAGTCGCCGTGCAAGTGACGGACCGCACGATATTCTGCATGTTCGGCACGCCCTGGGGCTCCACGACGAAGGATACCGAAGGGAAGGAGGCACCGCCGCCGCCGCCGGAGGCGAGGTGGACCCCCTCGTAGGAAAAGGTCAAGACCCCGTCGTTGCCCGTCACGGTGATGTTCCAGGTCGCCTGATGGATTAAGCGGGTGGACGCGTCGCCGCCGGAGATATCCTCCGTGCCGTCGTTCGCCGCCCCGACGATGTCGTAATCCAGCACCCCCGTGACGGAGATACCCGTGGGGGTGTTGGCGTAGGCAAAGGTGGACGCGTCAATCACCGAGGCGCTGCCGGAATTTCCCACCTCGCCGGTTACGCTCGCGCTGAGGTTGATGGGGCGGTTGATGGTGCCCTCGAAGCCGGGATCGATAGTCACCGTTTCATTGAAGCTATCGTTGTCGGCCACCAGGCTCGCGTTACGGGATGAAGCCGACACGTTGGCAAAGGATTCGAAGCGGAGGTTGGCGCTGTCTACGGTCACCTGGGCGAAAGCCCCCGAGCCCCCCAGCACCAGGGCCGACAATCCCCCCATCCAAGTGAGCCCCCCAATTTTTCGACCTGTTACCTTCATGAAACAACTCACGTTCGTGCTCTCCCACGTTTTTGCCCGCCAAAAGGATCCAGACACGACCGCCCGTCGGGTGTGTGATTCGGGCGGGATTCACGTCTTACTCCACCCCGCTGGTGGTGGTAGCGCAGTGTAGCCTATCGTCGCGAGTTCGGCAAGTGGATCGTGCCCATGGGGGGGCGGAGCCGGTATGGCGGAAACCGGGAAGGAGGAGGCTCGCGAGAACCCACCTTGCATGGCCCTCCCCAAACATGTAACATAATCGTAGTAACGAAGTAGAATCGTCAGCGGGCCGTGTTGCCGCATGGTCCGCACAAATGTCAACCACGGTAGACTTAGGTCCCAAAGGAGAATACCATGATTATCGATTTTATTGGTGACGTGTTTGGTTGGGTCGTTGACTTCTTCGGATCCATCTTCGATTTCCTGTTCGGCTGGATCTTCTAGTCCGGGAATCACCCAACGAATTTCGTTGACAGGCGCCTTGGCTACCGGCCGGGGCGCCTGCCTCTTTATTATGGAGTTCACCGGCCCCGTGTTACACCCCCTGCCCGATTTCTCGTTTCACTGTTATCCGTGCGGGGCCGATGGAGCTCCCGGGGACACCTTTCTATGTGAGGGGTGCCGCGCCCCCCTGAGCCTGAGATTCACCGGCGCCCCCGACCCCGCCTTCCTCTCCCGACCCGCCCGCTCGCTCTGGGATTTCCGGGCCTTTCTTCCCATTCCCAGGAAGGCTGAGGCGATTACCCTCGGTGAAGGCGCCACGCCGCTGGTATTGGCGCCGGCCCTGGCCAACCTCCATCATCTGGGCGGATTGGGCCTGAAGAACGAGATGGCCAACCCCACGGGCTCCTTCAAGGACCGTCAGGTTTCGGTGGGGCTTACCTGGGCCCGAAGTCAGGGCTACGACACGGTGGCCGTGGTCAGTTCGGGCAATGTGGCCTCGGCTGCGGCGGCCTATTGCGCGCGGGCCGGCATGAAGGCCGTATTGTTTATGCACGGCCAGGCTTCCCCCGCGAAGATCGCCCAGGCTCAGGCCTATGGCGCGGTGGTAGTTTCCGTGGACGACCCTTCTCCCAACAGTGTTTTTCAATTGTGCATCGAAGCCTGCAAGACTTTTGGCTGGTACCACCTTTCCACGGCGGGCATGTATGAACCCTGGAATGTGGAAGGGGCCAAGACTATCGCCTATGAGCTCTACCAGCAGTACAACGGCGCCCTCCCCGACTGGATCGTGGCCCCCGTGGGCGGTGGTGGATTACTTGGTGGTATCTGGCGCGGCCTGCTGGATTTGAAGGCTCTCGGGCTCCTGTCCGCGCTGCCACGGCTCGTTGGAGTACAGGCGACCGGCTGCGCGCCTCTCCAGGAGGCCATGGACAACGACTGGAACTTCGAAGAGCACCTGGCCCATCCCTGGCGCGAACCGAAGACCATCGCCGGCGCCATTGCGGACGATATTCTCTTCGATGGGCATACGGTATTGCCCGCGCTGCGCCAGACCTGGGGCACGGCCATCGCCGTGACGGATGAAGAAATGATTGCCGCCCAGGCACTGCTCGCGCGGACCGAGGGCCTGCTCTGCGAAATCGCCACGGCCAGCGCCATCGCGGCGTTGAAGCACCTTCCGCTGATGGACAGTGGCACAACCGTATGTTGTATAGTGTCGGGCAGCGGCTTGAAGGATCTGGGCCGACTGGCGGATTCGGCGGCGCCGGTGCCGAAAATCCCGGCGACGCTGGCGAGTCTGCGGCGGGTGCTGGAAGAGTCGAAATGCGCAACAAGGACGGCGCGTAGTGTACCGTGATTTCGGGCGACCCAACGGCACGTTGCTTGTGCGCTCGTAGTTTTCTTGATCTTTGGCGGAGATTCAAAACGCGTGGGTTTTTCCTACAGCAACGTCCAGATCGCGGCAGTTGTAAACGCTGTGAAGCACCCGAGATTCGCCGGTGACTTGGAAATCAAAGAAAGCCGGGAACGCTCGCGTCGCCTTGACTCGCTGCTGGAGCGCAGTGACGCGAAGGAAGATCGAATCCGGCTGATAGTGCGGGCCGGGCGCATTGACGACCCCCATTCCTTTGCTGCTGCGCTTCTGCTGGAGAACACACGGATTCGTGGCATTGATTACCACGCGGTTGCGCGGAGTCGCTTCTACAAAGAAACGATCCCGAAGGGGTGGCATGAGGATATAATTGATGCAAACCGAGAGACGGGTGAAAAAGGACAGCATGAACGGAAGGCCATGCCGGACTTTGCCCCAATGGACTTCGTCGACTTCCGCCGGCTCGTCTGCGCCCATTGGAATATTGTGCTGCCCCCCGAATTGGAGACGATGCTATGAGAGACACACTAATAGACACACACGACGGGCTTCGGGTGGCCCTGACATCGTTCTGGGACGGACAATTGCAGATTGAGCCTGAGGGCGATGGCCTGGCTGTGGCCATGCCGCTGATGGATTCCTCCGGCTGGCAGGTGGTGGTGCATCTTATACCGTTCACGCCGGGACAGTGGATCCTCAGCGACCAGGGCGCTACCCTCGGGATGCTCGACGACGCCGGGAAAGGCCCGGACGGCAAGGGGCTGCGGGAAGCGGTTGCCTCCCAGGGGCGGATCTATGGATTTGAACGCGACGGCTTGGTTCTCCAGCGGACGGTGCGCTTTCCCTTTGATCCGGCGGAAATTCAGATATTCGCGGAGGGGCTGGTGGCGCTTAGCCATTTGTGCCCGAAACGGAAGGATGTGGTGGTTGCCCGTGCGTCGCAGCGAATCGAGGATCGGATCAGCCGATATTTTTATGACAAGCAGTGGGCCCCGAAGCGCCACCACAAGCTGGCCGGGGTAGTGGAAACTGCAATCGAGGTGGACTTCTACCTGGAAGGGGTACGGCCTCTGGCGTTGCAGCCCGTGGGTCGGCCCCGGCACCTGCGCAACTATATGGAGCAATGGGGCTGGCGGTGGACCGACCTGAAGAACGCCCATCCCGATCTGATTAAAGCAATGGTCTTCGACCCTGATTCGCAGCATTGGGACAATGACTCCATGCGGATAGGCGAGGAGGTTTGCGACATCTTCGTGCCCGTTTACGAGTCGGAAGAGGCGTTGGATGGGCTGCTGGCGGTAGCCTGACGTGTCGGTCACCACAACCCGGAATTCGCCGGCGAACTGATCGTGGGCATTTCCGAACAATGCAGACAACTCTCTGGTGCGTAGAAGTTAGGATTTCGGATATGACCTACTCTAGAAAGTCTCCATCATGAAACATTCCATCTGGCTCATCGGTCTCCTCATGGCCGGTTGTTCCTCTCCCCATGTAGTCGTGGTCTACAGTCCCCACGGGGCCGAAATGCTGGGCGACTACGAAACCCTCTTCGAGGCCGCCCACCCCGAGGTGGATGTCCAGATGCTCGACATGGGCGCGAAGGATGCCTACACCCGCGTGCGCGCGGAGAGCGGCCGTCCCCAGTGCGACGTGTGGTGGGGCGCGCCGTCGACCCTGTTCATGCAGGCGGCGGACGAGGGGCTGCTTTCGCCCTACACACCCGCCTGGGCGGACAAGCTCGCGCCGGAGTTCAAGGACCCCGAAGGGCGCTGGCATGCGACCTACCGCTCGCCCATCGCGATTCTCTTCAATGACCGCCACTATAAGGCCGAAGACGTGCCTCAGACCTGGGATGCGCTTCTGGATCCGAAATGGAAGGGCAAGATCAGCCTGCGCTCGCCCCTCGAATCGGGCACGATGCGCACCTTCATCAGCGCCATGGTGGATCGCGCCGAAACCGACGACGCGGGCATCGAATGGCTCCGCCGCTTCCACCAGAACACCGGTGAGTACCTGGGCAACCCGGCCATGCTCTTTGATCACATCAAGAAGAACCCCGATCATATCAGCGTGTGGCTCATGCCCGACATCGTGATGCAGGCCGTGCGCAATGGCTTCCCCTTCGGGTACCACATTCCACCGGATACGCCCGTGCTGACCGACTGCATCGCGATCGTGAAGGGCGCGCCCCACGAGGAATGGGCGAAAAAATTCTATGACTTTGTGACCACCGAGGAGGCCCTGCTCCAGCAGGCCTCGGCATACGCCAAGTTACCCGCGCGCGGCGATATCGATCCCTCCAAGCTCCCCCCCAAACTTGTGGCCCAGCCGGTCCAGGCGATGGCCATCGATTGGGCGGAGTTCGCCGCGAAGGAGAAGGAGTGGTGTGACCGCTGGAAGGCGGAGGTCTTCGACGCCCCATGAGCAGCGTACGCCTCGACAATGTGACCCGGGTCTACCCCGAAGGCGGCGGCGTCCGCGGTTTTTCCTGTGATATCGCCCAGGGCGAGTGCTTCGCACTCCTCGGACCCTCCGGCTGCGGCAAGACCACGACCCTCCGCAGCATCGCGGGGCTGGAAATGCTCGATTCCGGACAGATTTTCTTTGGCGAGCGCGACGTGACCCGGGAACCGCCCGAAACCCGCAAGGCGGCCATGGTTTTTCAGAGTTACGCCCTTTTTCCCCATATGAATGTGTACGAGAATGTGGCCTTTGGCCTCCGTGCGCAGAAGGTGGATAAGGCTCTGATCCCGGCGCGCGTGCGCGATTCCCTCGCCCTGGTACAGCTCGAAGGCCTGGACAAGCGCTGGGTGACGGATCTGAGCGGTGGCCAGCAGCAGCGTGTGGCGGTGGCGAGGGCCTTGGCGGTCCACCCGGAAATCCTGCTGCTCGACGAACCCCTGAGCAACCTCGACGCGGAACTGCGCCACAGCACCCGGGAGCAACTGGGTGAAATCCAGAAAAAACTTGGGATTACGGCGATCTACGTGACCCACGATCAGGAGGAAGCGCTGGAGTTGGCCGACCGAATCGCTATCTTGAAAGACGGCGCCTGCCACCAGATTGGAGCACCCCGGGAAATCCTGGAGGCCCCCGCTACGGAGTTCGTGGAACAGTTCATGGCCAGGCAGCGAAGGCTGATGGGACGCTAAGTACACCAAGGCAATAAAGTTGACAGTCTTTGAACGAATTCGACTATCATAGTGAAGTTAAGGAGACACCATTATGACCGACGACTATGATTCACAATTGCAGAGTGCAATTCATGACCCAGCAGTCCCGAAGCTTTATATCAACGGCTTCGTGAATTCACTAAGCACTGGAGATATTGTTGTCGTAGGAAAGTGTAATGAAGAACCCGTGGTTGTAATAAATCTGTCATACACTATCGCAAAATCACTCGCTGAAAAGCTTTCCGAAGTAGTGTCCTTGCTGGAAAAGAAAACGGGGCGAGAGATGCTAACTGCCGACGTTGTCAAAGCCAGCTTGGAAGGTGATACCGAATGACAAACGGATTGGAGTGTAGACTCTTGACCGCATCACAGCGTCCGGCTAGTGTCGAATTGCGTCTTGAAGAATTCAGCAAACTGAGGCATGGGTGGCACTACGGCGAGGGATTGTCGTTTTCGATGGTAACCGTTGCTCTCGCCCGGCGCCTTTCCACCTTTTCTGACCAATTGGGATATTCAGTTCAAGAAGTTTTTCCTGGCGTAAACGGCGAACTGCTTATTAGTCTTTATCCATCGGAAGACTTGGAGATTGAGCTGACCGTTACTGACAAGGGGCGGGTTGACTTGCTTGTCGAAAGGCACGGGGAATACTGCGAGGACGAAACTGGGCTCTCGCCGGAGGATGCCGAAGGGTGGCTGAAAAAGCTGAAGTGCCGGGAAAGTTGGTTGTCAGGGTCATCAACCTTAAGTACCACTACAGTGCGCACAAGAAGCGGCTCAGCAGTGCGGCTGTCACGCCATCGAGCGATAACAACGGGCTCTCCGTATTTGACGCGTCCTGCGCCCGCAGGACAAGCGGGTCAGTTTGTAGCCATCTAGAGCGCTATTACCCAACCATCATCGGCGAGCCGCCGTGTTTCTGGGAATTTGACGTCGCCGACTACTTTCCTGAAGGCCACGTGGAGCCTACTGAGAGTGGTGTTATTCCCCCTGACCCTTGCCACCAGGAGATCTTTGGTTACCGTTCAAGTGACAAAAAGTCTCTCCGGGCCGTGGCAGCCAAGATACCGATTACCGACCTAAACCGATGTGACAGCGGGCGAGCCATGGCACTAAACGCCCATGATCTCGACGAGTATGCGAAAGCCGGACTGACCGGAACTTAATCCCTTTCACAGGTTGGGAATCAAATTTGACACCCCCTGTCGTTTTTTGCTACTCTGGTGTGCTGCATTCCCTCAGGGGATAGATCTGTCTTTGGCAACAGTGCAGCGTAGCGCGGGCCCCGCCGCTCGTTGTCTGTAATGCCTTGTCAGTACTAAACATAGACAAAGGAGTCTCTGCATGGCCGTAGCTCCCCGCAACGAGCGACCCTCTCTGGGTACGATTCCAGATACCTACGAGCTTCCCGATCTCATTGAGATTCAAACCAGGTCCTATGGCGACTTTCTTCAGTGGGATGTGCCACCGGACGAACGCATCGCTCAGGGCCTGCAGGAAGTTTTCCTGGACGTGTTCCCAATCGAGGCGCCCAACAAGCTCACGCGCCTGGAGTTCGTGCACTATTCTTTCGCGCCCCCCAAGTATACCGTGCAGGAGTGCCAGGAACGTGGCATGACCTACTCGGCTTCGCTCAAGGCGCTGCTGCGCCTGGTGCGCTACGAGGAAGTGGGCTCCGGCGCGAACCGCGAATTGCGCGAAAAACTGATGCTCGAGCAGGAAGTCTTCCTGGGCGAGCTGCCCATCATGACGGCCACCGGCACCTTTATCATCAATGGCGCCGAGCGCGTCATCGTGAGCCAGCTCCACAAGTCGCCCGGCGTTTCCTTCGAGCGCAAGGTGCACCAGAACGGCAAGCCCCTCCTTTCCGCCCGTATTATCCCCTATCGCGGCGCGTGGCTTGAGTTTGAATATGACATCAACGACTACCTCTGGTTGACCATCGACCGCCGCTCCAAGCTGCCGGCGACGACCTTCCTGCGGGCCTTCGGCTATATTGAATCCGAAGAGATCCTCGCCCTGTTCTACCGCTTCGACTCCATGACTTTCGGCCGCACCAAGGTGAAGCTGGCCGGCGAATCCCTGGATCCCGAGGCGGTAGTCGGCATGTGGGTCGCTTCCGACGTGATCGACCCGGAAACGGGCGAAATCATGGCCGACGCCGCGACCGAGCTGACCCTTTCCATCGTGGAGAAGGTCATGGCTTCCACGGTCCAGGAAATCAAGGTTCTGCACAAGGAAGATGTGGCCAAAGACGCCACCATCGTGAGCACCCTGGCCCAGGACAAGACCCAGACCCAGGAAGACGCGCTGCGCGAAATCTACGCCCGCATCCGCCCCGGCGATCCGGCGACGGACGCGACCTGCCGCACCTTCTTCCAGCGCCTGTTCTTCGACCCCAGCCGCTATGATTTTGCCCCCGTGGGCCGCTACAAGATCAACCGTAAACTCGGCCTCCAGACCAGCCAGGAAGTCAAGATCCTGACCAAGGAAGACGTGGTCGCCACGCTCCAGTATCTGGTGAAGCTGCGCGGCGGTGAAGGCGTGCTGGACGATATCGACCACCTCGGCAACCGCCGGGTGCGCGCCGTCGGCGAACTCCTCTCCAACCAGGTCCGTATCGGCCTGGTCCGCATGGAGCGCACGGTCCGCGAGCGGATGAACTTCCAGGAAGAAGATCAGCTTTCGCCCCAGACCCTGGTAAACCCGAAGCCGGTCAGCGCCGTCATTAAAGACTTCTTCGGCCGCAGCCAGCTTTCCCACTTCATGGACCAGATCAACCCCCTGGCGGAGTTGACCCACAAGCGCCGTCTGAGCGCCCTCGGACCGGGCGGTCTGAGCCGCGAGCGCGCCGGTTTCGAAGTGCGCGACGTGCACCCGACCCACTATGGCCGCATCTGCCCGATCGAGACCCCCGAAGGTCCGAACATCGGTCTGATGGCGTCGCTTTCGACCTATTCGCGCATCAACGAGTACGGCTTCCTCGAGACCCCCTACCGCAAGGTGGAGGCCGGTCGCGTGCTGGACGAGGTGGAGATGCTTTCCGCCTACGACGAAGACAACTACGTCATCGCCCAGGCCAACGCGCCGCTGGATCCGAAGGGCCGCTTCGAGCGCCGTCAGGTGCTGTGCCGCCACCGGGGCGACTTCCCCCAGGCGAGCCCCGAAGGCGTGGACTACATGGACATCTCCACCAAGCAGTTGGTGTCCGTGGCCGCCGCCCTGATCCCCTTCCTGGAGCACGACGACGCCAATCGCGCGCTGATGGGTTCCAACATGCAGCGCCAGGCCGTGCCGCTTCTTAAGACCGACTCGCCCTATGTGGGCACTGGCCTCGAGCACGTGACCGCCCGCAACTCCGGCACGGTTATCCGCGCCGAGCGCGAGGGCGTGGTGGAATATGCGGACAGCGAAGTTATCCGCATCCGCAGCAAGAAGAAGAAGAACGAAAATCCCTTCCGCTCCGAAGAGGACATCTACGAGCTTAAGAAATACGTGCGCTCCAACCAGAACACCTGCATCACCCAGCGGCCCATCGTCGCCAAGGGCGACAAGGTGGAAGCGGGCGACATCATTGCGGACGGTCCCGCCACGGACAACGGCGAGTTGGCCCTCGGCCGCAACGTGCTCGTCGCCTTCCTTCCCTGGGAAGGTTACAACTTCGAGGACGCCATCATCCTGAGCGAAGAGCTCGTGAAGGAAGACGTCTTCACCTCGATTCACATCCAGGTGTATGAACTCGAAGCCCGCGACACGAAGCTGGGACCGGAAGAAATCACCCGCGACATCCCGAACGTGAGCGAAGAAGCCCTGAAAAACCTGGACGAAAGCGGCATTGTCTGCATCGGCTCCAAGGTCGGCCCGGGCGACATCCTCGTCGGCAAGGTAACGCCCAAGGGCGAGACCGAGCTCGCGCCGGAAGAAAAACTGCTCCGCGCCATCTTCGGTGAAAAGGCCGAAGACGTCCGCGATGCTTCACTGACCATGCCTCCCGGATCCTCCGGTGTGGTGGTGGACGTGAAGGTCTGCTCGCGCAAGGACAAGTCCGCCGACGCCCAGGGCAAGAAGACGCTCCTGGCCGACGTGGCCAAGATCAAGCGCCAGTACGACGACCGGATCGACGAGATCCGCCAGACCTTCGTGGACCTCGTCCGCGACGACCTGGTCGGCCTGAAGATCCTCGAAGACGTATACGATCACAAGACGGAAGAGTTGGTGCTCGAAAAGGGCAAGCGCATCCGTATGGCGCACCTGGAAAAGGGCGACTACAGCGTCCTGGCCCGCCTGCGCATTGAAGACAAAAAGACCCAGCAGACGCTCACGCGCCTGGTGAACATGGCCGCGATGGAAGAGGCGAAGCTTATCGCCTTCCGCGACAGCCAGATCGAGCGCATGCGCAAGGGCGACGAACTGCCTCCCGGCGTGATCAAGCTCGTGAAGGTCTTCGTGGCCAAGAAGCGCCGCATGTCCGTCGGCGACAAGATGGCCGGTCGTCACGGCAACAAGGGTGTGGTGGCGCGTATCGTGCCGGTTGAAGACATGCCCTTCCTTCCGGACGGCACCCCGGTGCAGATCCTGCTCAATCCTCTGGGCGTGCCTTCGCGCATGAACGTGGGTCAGTTGCTGGAGACCCACCTGGGCTGGGCCGCGAAGGCCCTCGGCATGAAGCTGGCCACGCCCGTGTTCAACGGCGCGACCGAAGAAGTCATTCGCGAATTCCTGGCCAAAGCCGGCCTGCCGGAAAGCGGCAAAATCCGCCTTCGCGACGGCCGCAGCGGCCTGGAAATGCACCAGGATACCTGCGTGGGCCAGATTTACATGCTCAAGCTGAACCACCTGGTGGATGATAAGATTCACGCCCGTGCCATCGGGCCGTACTCGCTGGTGACGCAGCAGCCCCTGGGCGGTAAAGCCCAGTTCGGCGGCCAGCGTTTCGGCGAAATGGAAGTGTGGGCGCTTCAGGCCTATGGCGCGGCGTACACGCTCCAGGAACTGCTGACCTTCAAGTCCGACGACATTCAGGGCCGCACCAAGGCCTACGAGGCGATCGTCAAGGGCGAGCGCGAAGTGGATCCGGGTACGCCCGAATCCTTCAACGTGCTCGTTCGCGAAATACAGAGCCTGTGTCTCGACGTCATCAAGCTGGTCAAGGTTGACGGCGCTACCGAAGTCGAAGAAGAAGAAGAAGAAACTCTGGAGGACTAAGACGTTGGCCAAGTATATCCCTACTACCGGTGAGCGCTTCGACGCGCTGGCCATTCGGATGGCCTCTCCCGAGGAAATCACGAAATGGTCCCGGGGCGAAGTCAAAAAGCCCGAAACCATCAATTACCGTACCTTCAAGCCGGAAAAAGACGGCTTGTTCTGCGAGCGCATCTTCGGACCGGTCAAGGACTGGGAGTGCGGTTGCGGCAAATATAAGAAAGTGAAGCACCGCGGCATCACCTGCGACCGCTGCGGCGTGGAAATCACCGAGTCCAAGGTGCGCCGCGAGCGCATGGGCAGCATCAAGCTGGCCGTGCCCGTGACCCACATCTGGTTCTTCAAGACGACCCCGAGCTGCATCGGCAACCTGCTGGACCTGTCCATCCGCTCCCTGGAGCGGGTGATCTACTTTGAGAACTACATCGTGATCGATCCGGGCGACACCGGCCTCGACAAGATGCAGACCCTCACCGAAGATCAGTACCAGGACGCGCGCGCCGAATACGCCGACCGCTTCATCGCCAAGATGGGCGCCGAAGGCGTCAAGCAGTTGCTGGAAGAAATCGATATCGACGCCCTGAGCGCCGAGCTTCACGCCCAGTTTGCGAGCACCACGTCGGCCCAGGGCCGCGCCAAGGCCATCAAGCGCCTGAAGGTGGTGGAAGCCCTGCGGAAGTCGGGGAACAATGCCTCCTGGATGGTGCTGGACGTGATCCCGGTGATTCCGCCGGATCTTCGCCCTCTCGTGCCCCTCGAAGGCGGCCGCTACGCCACCAGCGATCTGAACGATCTGTATCGCCGTGTGATCAACCGCAACAACCGCCTCAAGCGCCTTATCGACCTGCGCGCGCCGGAAGTCATCCTGCGCAATGAAAAGCGCATGCTCCAGGAGGCCGTGGACGCCCTGTTCGACAACGGCCGCCACGGCCGCACCGTGCTCGGCGCCGGCAACCGCCCCCTGAAGTCCCTGAGCGACATGCTCAAGGGCAAGCAGGGCCGCTTCCGCCAGAACCTGCTGGGCAAGCGCGTGGACTACTCGGGCCGCTCGGTCATCGTGGTGGGTCCCGAACTGAAGCTGCACCAGTGCGGTCTGCCGAAGTACATGGTGCTCGAACTTTTCGAGCCCTTCATCATTCACCAGCTCAAAGAGCGCGGCATCTCCTCCACCATCAAGGCGGCGAAGCGCGCGATTGCCCAGGGCCGCACCGAGGTGTGGGATATTCTCGAAGACGTGATCAAGGACCACCCCGTGCTCCTGAACCGCGCCCCCACGCTGCACCGTCTTGGTATCCAGGCCTTCCAGCCCGTGCTGATTGAAGGCAAGGCCATCCGCATCCACCCGCTCGTGTGCCGCGCCTTCAACGCGGACTTCGACGGCGACCAGATGGCCGTGCACGTGCCCCTCATGCCGGCGGCGCAGCTCGAAGCGCACCTGCTGATGATGTCGTCCTCCAACATCTTCTCGCCGTCCGATGGTTCGCCCATCGTAACGCCGTCGCAGGATATCGTTCTGGGCATCGCCTGGATGACCCGTATCCGCCCCGGCGCGAAGGGCGAATGGAAACCCGAATGGACCCGCGAAGACGGCCAGCTCACCAAGCCCGGCAAGATCTTCCACGACGCCGCGTCGGTCATCATGGCCTACGAGATGGGCGAGGCGGATATCCATGCCGCGATCAAGATTCACACCCCCCAGGGCATCGTTGATACCTCGGTCGGCCGCGTGCTGCTGTGCGAAGGCCTGCCGAAGGAAATCACCATCCAGGACGTGAACAAAGAACACGATCAGGGCAGCATCGGCGATGTGATCGCCAAGTGCTACAACACCCACGGTCATAAGAAGACCTTCGAACTGCTCGACGATCTCAAGCGCACCGGCTTCAAATACGCCACCATCTCCGGCGTCTCCGTGTCCATCGTGGACATGGTGATTCCCCAGGAGAAGCAGGGGCTTATCGAAAAGGCCCAGGGCGTGGTCGAGCGCATCGACGACATGTACCAGAACGGTCTGATCACCGAAGGCGAGCGCTACAACAAGATCATCGACGAATGGACGACCACCACCGAAGAAGTGTCGGCGGCCATGTTGAAGCAGATGGAGACCAACGAGCAGGGTTTCAGCGGTATCCACCTGATGTATCGCTCCAAGGCGCGAGGCAGCAAGTCTCAGATCCGCCAGCTCGCCGCCATGCGCGGTCTGATGGCCAAGCCGTCGGGCGATATCATTGAATCCCCCATCACGTCGAACTTCCGCGAAGGCCTCACCGTGGTGGAATACTTCATCTCCTCCCACGGCGCCCGCAAGGGTCTGGCCGACACGGCCCTCAAGACGGCTGACGCAGGTTACCTGACCCGCCGCCTGGTCGACGTGGCCCAGGACGTGAGCATTGAAGAAATCGACTGCGGCACGCTGAACGGCGTGTGGATGGAACCCCTCATGGACGGTTCCGACATTATCGCGCCCCTCGACGAACGCATCGTGGGCCGGTATCCGCTGGACGACATCCGCATTCCCGGTCGCGCCGAGCCCCTCGCGCGCGCCGAAGAAGAAATCACCCAGAAGGTGGCCGAGGAAATCATCGCGGCCGGCCTGCCGGGCATCATGATCCGCTCCGTGCTCACCTGCCAGTCCAAGCGCGGCGTGTGCGCCTATTGCTACGGTCGCAACCTGGCCACCGGCAAGGTGGTGGAAATGGGCGAAGCCGTGGGTATCATCGCGGCCCAGTCCATCGGCGAACCGGGCACGCAGCTTACGATGCGTACCTTCCACATCGGCGGCGCCGCAAGCCGCCAGGTGGAGAGCACCGAAATCAAGATGATGGACAACGGCAGCGTGGAGTTCAACAATGTCCGCACCGCCAAGAACCGTCAGGGCCAGGAAGTGGTTGTAAACCGCGGCGGTGAAATCCGGATCGTCGGCAACGACAAGAAGGAAATCCACCGCTTCGCCATGCCGACGGGCTGCGTACTTCACTGCGCCGACGGCCAGAAGATGAAGAAGGGCCAGCTCATCTACGTATGGGACCCCTACAACATCTCCATCATGGCCGAACAGTCCGGTACCGTTAAGCTGGACGGCATGGTCGAAGGCGTGACGATGCGCGTGGACATCAACCCGGATACGGGCCTTGAAGAACGCGTAATCACCGAGCACAAGCAGGACCTCCACCCCCAGATCACCATCCATGGGGCGGACGACGAAGTACTCTCCTTTGCGACGATTCCCGCCGAGACCCACGTGGTCGTAACCCACGGCCAACAGATCCTCGCCGGTGACCTGCTCGCGAAGACGCCGCGCCAGTTCAGCAAGACGAAAGATATCACCGGCGGTCTTCCCCGCGTGGCCGAGCTTTTCGAAGCCCGCCAGCCGAAGGACCCCGCCGTTATCAGCCACATCGACGGCATGGTCGAGCTCGGCGGCGCCTCCAAGGGCATGCGCAAGCTCAAGGTCATCCCGCCGGTCGGCAAAGAGCGCGAATACACCATTCCGCCGGGCAAGCACCTCAACGTGCAGACGGGCGACCGCGTGTACGCCGGCCAGCGCCTGACCGATGGTCCCATCATCCCGCAGGACATCCTGGCGGTTCAGGGTGAAGACGCCCTCCGCCGTTACCTGCTCGACGAAGTGCAGCAGGTGTACCGCCTCCAGGGTGTGCGCACCAACGACAAGCACATCGAAGTGATCATCCGCCAGATGCTCCGCAAAGTGCGGATCAAGGACGATCCGGGCGACACCAGCTTCCTGGCTCATCAGGAAGTGGACAAGATCCGCTTCGCCGATGTGAACGAACAGACCCAGCGTCGCGATGGGCGCCCCGCCGAGGCCGAACCGGTCCTGCAGGGTATCACCAAGGCCGCGCTGAGCACCGAGAGCTTCATCGCCGCCGCGTCCTTCCAGCAGACGACCCGCGTCCTCACGGAGGCGGCGTTGAGCGGAAAACGCGACGAACTGACGGGCCTGAAGGAAAACGTGATCATCGGTCACCTGATCCCGGCCGGCACGGGCAGCCCCCACTACCAGGATACGCACCCGCACCGGAAGAACAAGGAACTCAGCGAATTCAGCGACGAACTCGAGATCGCGACTATCGTGGAACGGGACGACGAAGACCCGGACAACGATCCCGCGGAGCTGGCGATCTAGGCGCGCAAATCCCGCGCGCGGTGTAACATTAGACATGCAGGGGCGGCCCGGTACACGGGCCGCCCCTGAAGAATATACCAGGGTAGCAAACCCGCGCCGGGCCGGCGTTTTGTGGGCCCCGCGCGGGTGTGCTATGCTCTTCCCCGACATCGGAACCAACAGAAACACAGGTATCTATGCTATGGCCGTAGGTAAAAAAGTGCTTGCGCTCCTCGCGCTCGGCGTTTCCGTCGCGGCAGTTGCCCCCGCCGAACTCATCGACGCCGTAGTGGCTTCGGTGGACAAAGAAGTCATCCTCCAGAGCGAGATCGTCACCGAGATCCGCCCGGCCCTGGAAGGGCTGACCGGTGGCGAGGCCGAAGCACAGGCCCTCTTCGATACGGCGCTGGACCAGGCCATCGAACAGAAAATCCTGTACCGCGAAGGCGTGCTGAACGATATCAAGATCACCGACGAACAACTGGAAGAGCGCATCAAGAAGTATCGCGACCAGTTTGACTCCGAGGAGGCCTTTCTCAGAGCCCTCTCCGACGCCGGCGAGACCCTCAGCGACTTTCGCGAGCGCATCCGCAAGCAGACCGTGGCGCTTTCCATGGGCATGAGCAAGCGTTACCAGCTCGAAAAAGAGATCACCATCTCCGAAGCGGAAATCGCCCAGTACTACCAGGATAATGTGGACGAGTTCCAGAAACCGGAGCGCGTCAAGCTCTACCGCATCTTCATCGCCGCGGAAAGGGATCCCGCCGCCCGAGCCAAAGCCCTGGCCCGGATCGAGGCCCTCCGTGAAGAGCTGACCCTCGGCGCCGATTTCAGCAAGCTGGCGATCCAGCATTCCGAAGGCCCCGGTGCCGCCGAAGGTGGCTTTGTGGGCTGGGTGGAGCGCGGCGAACTCGTGCCCGATCTGGAAAACGTGGCCTTCTCCCTCGCCCCCGGCAGTATCAGCCCCGTCATCGAAACGGAGTTCGGCATGATGCTCCTGAAGGCCGAGGAAAAGGTCGAAGCCGGACAGGCGCCCTTCGAGGAGGTCCGCAACGAGATCGAGCCGACCCTGCGCCAGCGCTATGCCGACGAAAAATACCAGAAGTGGATGGCGGAGCTGCGGAAGCGGAGCCGTGTGCGGAAGTTCGAATAGACTTCCCGGAGAAGGCGGTCGCGTCGGCGGCCTTGAGCGCCACGATCGTCGGCACCGTCTCATTTTATGGCGCGTGCAGAAAATGGCCTTCTGGGTGCTGTATGATTATGCAGGTTACCTGATCGTATTGAATGTGCTCAGTCTCGCGGCGGTCTTTGGACCCCCCTGGCTGCTCTTCAAGCTCACCGGCGGCGGCGCCCCGGTCGCGGCGCTGCTGGCGGCCCTCCTGGGCGCGCTGGCGGTGGCGGGTCAGGCCACCTTGATTACCGCGCTGCTGGATGGAGCGGAGTTCTCCTTCCGCCGTGTGATTACCGGTGTGGTGGCCCACGGGCCCCGGGTTGTCGGCCTGGCCGCGCTCTTCGCGATGGCCCTCGTGGCCGCGCTCCTGGCGGCCTGGTTCTATGCGAACCGGCTTCCGCCCGCCCGGCCCATGGTGGGTCTGTTGCTCAGTGGCCTCTGCCTGTCGGGAGCCGTGGCCCTGCTCATGTCCTGTGTCTATGTGTTGCCGGCCCTCGTCAATCAGCGGGGCACGGCGCTCCGGGCGCTGCGCACCAGCTTCGTGCTGGCGGGCCGGCACCCCGTGCTGACACCGGGCCTGTTGGTGTTGATGCTGGCGCAGGGTCTCCTCCTGGCGACGCCGCCGGGTATGCTGCTCCTGTCCACCATGCCCCTGGTGACGCTGGTCTGTTGCGCCTATGAGTTGCTGGCGCGCCACCATGCCCCGGGCGAAGGCGCGGCTCCGGATGAAACCGGGCCGACGCCGGATGAAAAAGACATCTTTTTGAACCGCGGGTTCAAAGACATTTTGTTTCCCTGGAAGGGATGACCGGAGCCGCGCCGCACGCGGACGGACCCGGATCCCGCCACACAACGCGAAGAAAGAAAGACCAGAACTATGACACGCATCACGGGTATTCAGGCACGCGAAATTCTCGACTCCCGGGGCAATCCCACCGTCGAAGTGGACGTTTTCCTCAGCTCCGGCATCATGGGCCGCGCCGCCGTTCCCTCCGGCGCCTCCACCGGCGAACACGAAGCCGTTGAACTGCGCGACGGTGACAAGTCCCGTTACCTCGGCAAGGGCGTCAGCAAGGCCGTGGACAACGTGAACAACACCATCGCCGAAGAACTGCTCGGCATGGACGCGTTGAACCAGCGTGAAATCGACCAGACGATGATCGCGCTGGACGGCACGAAAACCAAGAGCAAGCTGGGCGCGAACGCGATCCTGGGCGTGTCGCTGGCGACGGCCAAGGCCGCGGCCGAAGCCCTGGAAATTCCCCTTTATCGCTACATCGGCGGCGCCAACGCCCACACCCTCCCCGTGCCGATGATGAACATCCTCAATGGCGGCTCCCACGCCGACAACAACGTGGACATCCAGGAATTCATGGTCATGCCCGTGGGCGCGCCGACCTTCAAGGAAGGCCTCCGCATGGGCACCGAAGTCTTCCACGCCCTGAAGAAGGTGCTGAAGGACAAGGGCCTGAACACGGCCGTGGGCGACGAGGGCGGCTTCGCGCCGAACCTGGGCTCCAATGTGGAAGCCATCGAAGTGATTCTGGCCGCCATCAAGGCGGCGGGCTTCGAAGCCGGCAAAGACATCAAACTGGCCATCGACGCGGCGGCCAGCGAGTTCCACAAGGACGGCACCTACACCATGGGCGCCGAGGCCCAGCCGAAGAAGTCGGCCAACGACATGATTGACTTCTGGGCCGACCTGTGCGCAAAGTATCCCATCATCTCCATCGAAGACGGCCTGGACGAAAACGACTGGACCGGCTGGAAGACCCTTTCGGACAAGCTGGGCAAGAATGTCCAGCTCGTGGGCGACGACCTCTTCGTGACCAACGTGGATTATCTTGGCCGCGGGATCAAAGAAGGCGTCGGAAATGCTATACTTGTTAAGGTAAACCAGATCGGGTCGCTGACCGAAACGCTGGACGCCTGCCAGATGGCCCACCGCGCGGGATACACCACGGTGATTTCCCACCGGAGCGGTGAGACCGAGGACAGCACCATCGCGGATATCGCGGTGGCGCTGAACGCGGGCCAGATCAAGACGGGCTCCGCCTCGCGCAGCGACCGCATTGCAAAGTATAATCAGCTTCTGCGTATCGAGGAAGAACTGGGCAGCCGCTCGGCCTACCTCGGCTTGAACGCCTTCTACAACCTGCGCTGAGCGCGGCTACCGGGCCGCCTCGGGGCGTGCTGGAGCTTATGAAGAAAACAGACTACACGTGGTATTGGCTGGCGCTGGCGCTCATTTGTGCGCTGGCGCTGGCCTATATTGAGAAGCGCGATCTCAAAGGCCGGTACGAAGCGTACCAGAAGACCATGGAAACGGTTGAGGTGCAACGCGCGGAAGTCGAGGCCCTCAAGGCCGCCGTAAACGACGCCCAGCATCGACTGAAAGGCATGGATTCCGACCCCCTGGAACAGGAAGCCACCATCCGGCGCATCAAGCGCCTGGTGCGTGAAGGGGAAATCATCTACCGCATCGAGCCGCAGCCCGGAAAGTAACCGGCGCGGCGGGGTAGCGGTTTCCCGGCATCCGCCCAGCGGGGCGAACATAGGACACGCCACACCTGAGCCACGAAATACAGTTAGAGAATCAGGAAGAAGCCCTCAAGCTTCTGGGTCAAAATGGTGAACTCCGAAAGCACCTGCAGGATGCCAAACAGGTGCGCATCGTTGATCGGGGCGCCCATGTCGCCATCATCGGCGACGACGAAAACGCCCGGTTCATCGCGGAGCTCCTCGGCGAACTGCTGGAACTGGTCCGTCAGGGCCATACCCCCACGCTGCAAGACATCCGCACCGTACTCGCCGATGCCGGCGAAGAGGGCGGGCGTCCCCGTGTCCGCCACGGGGTCGATACCCCCGGACTCATCCGGCCGGATCTCCGTGTCCGTCCGCGCACCCAGGGCCAGCAGGAGTACCTGGAAGCCATCGCGCGCCACGAGATGACCTTCGCCATCGGGCCCGCGGGCACGGGCAAGACCTACCTGGCCATGGCCGTCGCCGTGTCTCACCTGATGAACAAAAAAGTAAAACGCCTCATCCTCACCCGGCCCGCCGTGGAAGCGGGAGAGAATCTGGGCTTTCTCCCCGGCGATCTCGAGGAAAAAATCAGCCCCTATCTGCGCCCCCTCTATGACGCCCTCTACGCCATGGTGGACCTCACCAAAGTGCAGCGCATGATCGAAGAACAGCGTATCGAAGTGGCCCCCCTGGCCTTCATGCGCGGTCGAACCCTGGATCACTCCTTTATCCTGCTCGACGAGGCCCAGAACACCACCTCCGAGCAGATGAAGATGTTTCTCACCCGCCTGGGTCAGGGCTCCCGGGCCATTATCACCGGCGACGTCACCCAGTGCGACCTGCCCCGAGGCACGAAGTCCGGCCTGGCCGAAGCGGCGCGCATTCTCAAATCGGTACCCGAAATTGGCATGGTTCACCTGTCGCGCCGCGACGTGGTGCGCCATCCGCTGGTGGAACGCATCATCAGCGCCTATGAAACCGAGCGCGACGAGCGCAACGAGGTCCGCGCCACCTGATGGCCGTCCGCACACCGCAGAAGAAACGCCGCTCGCGGCTGTTTCCCTTTTCCCAGAAAGGCAAGCGACGGGCCGCCGCCCGCACCCGCTGGATCAACGGCGCGGTGACCGCCGCCGCCTTCGTCTGCATCGTGGCCGCCGTCACCCGCTTCTCCCACCGCGATCCCATGATCGACGTGCTGGAAAACGAGATCGACACCCAGCTCTCCAGCCGCGAAATTCGCGCCGCCTTCGACTTTGAAACCGTGGACCTGGAGCCCACCCAGCGCGCCCAGGAAGAGGCCATGGCCAAGGTCCCCGATTACTATCGCGTGGACGAATCCCGGGTCGACGCGCAGCTCCGGGCCCTGCGGGAGCAGATCGACGCCCTGAAAAAGCAGCGCCCCCTGGTGGAGGCCCTTGTCACCGAAGCGCTCAGCGCGCCCGAGGCCGCACAAAACCCGGAAGACGCCGTCACCAAGGCGGTCCACCAGTTCGCCCGCACGCTCCAGAGCGACCCCGATTACAAACTGTTGATGGACGAGCACGCCCTGGCCCAGTGGCTTATGCCCGACAAGGATTCCCTGCCCCGCCCCATCGCCCCGAAGCCCGCGGCGGACGACACCGCGCCAGGGGACGGCGCCGCCGACCAGCCGGAAGATCAGAAGCGGGAGGCCGACGCCCCCGAAGTCGCCGCACCCCTTATGCTCACCTTCCACCAGAGCGATATCCTGGGCAAGCTCGCTGAAGAAGGCCTGAGCGCCGCGCTGCGGAGCGGTGTGCGCCCCGAAAACCTCCAGCGAGGCGAGGGGGAAAAGGCGATAGCCGTATTGCGGGAAACCGCCACGGAAGACGGCCGGGCCACCGCCGAAACGCGTTTCGAAGACATCATCGATCCGGCGGGCGCACGGGAGTACCTGGAAACCTGCCTGTCCGAACTTTCCAAGAATGTGGCCGGCGGCAGCGAATGGGGCGCCCTTTCCGACGCCACCTTGCCCCTCGCCGCCGCGTTCATCACCGATACCCTGCAATTCGACGGCGCCTACACCGAAAGCGCCCGGGAGCGGGTGCGGGCCACGGTTGAACCGGTAAAAAAGAAGATTCTCGCCTCCGAAAAAATCCAGGACGGCGGCAGCCGATGGACCGCCCAGTCCCGCTCCGATGCCAAGGTCTATCTGGACCTGCTCCGGGGCGACGCCCACCCCCTGGCCCAGTTCGTCACCAGCGTCCTTTCCAACGTAATTCTGGTGGCCCTGGCCCTGGCCTGTCTCCACCGCGCCATTGTGCTCTTCCGCGGCGAGAGCACCTCCAGCGAAACCACCCTGTTTCAACTCGCCCTGCTGCTCATCTGCGGCCTCCTGATTCTGAGCCGCATCGCCTACTACTTCGAGCCCACGGGCTTCATGGTGCCCGTGGCCGCCTGCGGCATTCTCTATGCCATCCTGGCCAATGTGGGCCTCGCGGTCATGGTCAGCTTCGTTACCGCCGCACTTGTTTCCGCCCAGTACAGCTACGACTGGCGCCTCATGATCGTCGGCGCGGCCATGTCCCTCGCCGGGGCCTTCAGCATTGTCCGGGTACGCCGCCGAAGCGACATGGCCTCGGCCTCCATCGCGGCGACGCTCGTGGGCGTTTTCGCCATGATCGCCGTTATCCTCGCCATGGACAAGGTCGCCGACGAAAACACCTTCCGCCGCCTCGTGCTCATCGGATTGAATGGCAGCATATGCCTGCTTGCCGTGCCGGCCGTGCTCTCCCCGCTGGAACGGCTTTTCGGCATTACCACGGATATCCAGTTGCTGGAATACTCCGACTTCAACAATGAGCTGCTGGCCCAGCTCGCCGTGGAAGCGCCGGGCACCAGCGCCCACAGCCGCATGCTGGGCGATCTGGCGGAAGCCGCGGCCGACGCCATTGGCGCCAACGGTCTCCTGGCCCGGGTCTGTGCCCTCTATCACGACATTGGCAAGATGCGCCGCTCGGAATACTTCTCGGAGAACCAGAACGGCTACAACATCCACGACGAACTGTCGCCCCGCATGAGCGCCCGGGCCATCGCGGCCCACGTGATTCAGGGTGCGGAGCTCGCCCGGGAGTATCACCTGCCCAAGCCCATTATCGACGGCATTTTTGAGCACCACGGCACCTGCCTCATCGGCTATTTCTACCAGCAGGCCCTGAAACAGCAGAAGCACGGCGACGTGCTGGAAGACGATTTTCGCTATCCCGGACCCAAGCCCCAGCGCCCCGAAACGGCCATTCTGATGATCTGCGACGCCGTGGAATCGGGCGTGCGCTCCATCAAGAATCCCAACGAGGAGCGTGTGCGGGATTTCGTGGACAAGATCGTGGCCGCCCGTTCGGCCGATCGCCAATTTGATGATTGCAACCTGACCCTGAAACAATTGGACACCATCGCCGAGGTGGTCGCGCAGCGCATCGTCTCGAACCTGCACACGCGGGTGGCCTACCCCTCGATGCGGGAGGAAAAGAAAGTGGACAACGTCATCCCCATGGCCGGGAAGATGGAATGAAGGTGAACCTCGCCGTCCAGCGGAACTCCACGCGCAAGCGCCTGTATCGCAGGGATGCGCTGGAGCGCCTGGCCGAGAAGATTTGCATGGGTGAAGGCGTGGACGCCGCCGAAGTGGAAGTCAGTGTGCTCTTCTGCGACGACGCGGAAATCAAGGCCCTCAACAAGGCCTACCGCGGAAAGAACAAGGCGACCGACGTCCTCTCTTTCGAGCAGGAAAGCGGCCCGGTACCTGGTGTGCGGGTGCTGGGCGATATTGTGATATCCCTCGAAACGGTGGAAGACCGGGGTGAAGGCGGCATTGAGGCCATGCGGGCCGATGTACGGCTGCTGTTCTGCCACGGGATGCTGCATTTGCTGGGATATGACCATGCCACCGCCGCCGAGCGCCGGTGCATGACGGAGAAACAGGCCCTCTATCTGGGCGTAAATTACGATGCCGCATGGCGGATGGACCCGTAAGCGATTCTATCGCCGGGTTGTACGTCCCCTTGAGGTGGAGCGCGGTAGCGCATTGGAAGATGGCAGTAGTGGTTCTGGAACGTGGCGGAAAAGCCTGCTGGTTGCGGCGGCCTGGGTCGGTCTCGCCCTCGTATTGAGCGGCGTGGGACAGGGACCGGAGATCGCGGATCGCCCGCCGATTCCCCTTTCGGGCGGGCTCGTCGGCTGGATGGACGCCTCCGGGCTCCCGGCCATGGGGGCCCTCGCCCTGGGGCTCCTGTGTCTGTCCGCTTTCTTTTCCGCCTGTGAAATCGCCTATTTTTCGCTCAGCCCCGCGCGCATCCGCGCGCTGCGCGAAGACGAGAGCGTGCTCAATCAGTTGGTGGGTCGGCTCATGCTCCGGCCCCACGAGCTCCTCACCTCCGTGCTCATGGGCAATTCCATCGCCAAGGTCCTCCTCAGCATCGTACTGGTCCAGCCCGTGCTGCTGGCCACGGGCCAGTTTCTGGTCCAGCCCTTTCACTACGTGGCCGCCGCCGCCGTTTGCACCCTGTTTCTGGCCTTCTTCGGCGATGTGGTGCCCAAGCTGGCCGTGGTCCGCAACAGCGAAGGCTTCGCCCGCGGCGCGGCGCTCCCGCTCCACCTGGCCTGCGTCCTGCTCGTGCCCCTGCGCGTGGCCGTCGTCTGGCTCGTGGGGCTCCTCTTCCGCGTCACAGGCTTCAGCCGCGTGCAACCGGCCCCCTTCATGACCGACGCCGATTTTGCCTCCATCCTCTCCGAGGGCGAGGCCACCGGCGCCATCGAAAAGGAGGAGGCCGAAATGATCCAGGGCATCCTCAATGTGAACGATGTCATGCTCTGGGAGATCCTCGTGCCCCGGCCCGATATCGTGGCCCTGAACGACGAGGCCACGGTGGCCGAAGCCCTGGAACTGATCTGCACCCACGAGTTTTCCCGCATGCCGGCCTACCGTGAGAATCTGGACAACATCGTGGGCATCCTCTATGCCAAGGACCTCCTTTCCCTCGTGGATCGGGGCGAACTCGGCGCGCCCATCAAACCCCTGCTGCGCAAGGCCAACTATGTGCCTGAAACCATGACCGTGCTGGAATTCATGAAATCGGTTCAGCACCTCCGTTCCCACCTCGCCATCGTCGTGGACGAATACGGCGGCACCGAGGGCCTGGTGACCCTTCAGGACGCCCTCCGCGAGGTCGTGGGCGAGCTGGAAGACGACTGGCGCGACGAACCGCCCCTCTACACCCAGGTGCGGCAGAACGTCTACCAGGTGGACGGCAGTCTGCCGCTGGATGAACTGGAGGCCCTCACGGGCGTACCCGTGAACGATGACGAGCACACGACCGTGGCCGGATTCCTCATGGAACAGAGCGACAAGGTGCTGGAAGTGGGCGATCGCATCGAACACGAAGGCGTGCGCTATACCGTGGAGGAAGTGGACGGCAAACGGGTCGCCCGGCTGAAGATTCAGATCCTGCAGAGCCCCGCAACCCAGGAAGAGGCCCGGGGATGAGCACGACGATCATCGTTTTCCTGCTGGGAATCGCCCTGAGCGCTTTTTTTGCCGGCTATCAAACCGGATTCGCCGGGGTAAACCGCATCCGCATCCGCCATATGGCCGACGAAGAGAAAAACCGCCGCGCCCAGCGCCTCAACGCCTACCTGAAACGCCCCGCGCGGATGATGGCCCTGGTGCTCGTGGGCACCAACCTGGCCCTCGTGGCGGGCACCATGGCCCTCACCATTGAGGCGGGCCCGCTCTGGAGCATGGCCATCGCCACGCCCCTTTTCCTCATGTTTGGCGAAGTGGCCCCCAAGAGTATTTTCCGAATCCACCCCACCCGGCTTGCCCTGCAACTGCTTCCGGTCATGCGTTTCTTTGATGTCGTGCTGGCGCCGGTGGTCCTGCCCTTCACCTGGTTCTCCGGGCGCCTGTCCCGGCTGGCCGATGGCCTCCGCGAAGGCGAGGCCGTGATCATGAGCACCGCGGAGGACATGCGGGTGCTCGTGGACGAGGGCGCGGATCGCGGCGCGATCATGGAAGAAGAAAAGGAAATGATCCACTCGGTCATGGACCTCCAGTCGCGCCAGGTTCGGGAAATTATGGTGCCCCGAATCAACATCGTCGCCCTCCCCGAAACCGCCGGTCGGGCCGAACTCATCGCGAAGCTGGTGGAAAGCGGCTACACGCGCCTGCCCATCTACCGGGACTCCATCGATAATGTGATCGGGGTTATCAATGCCTTCGACGTGCTCCGGGCCAAACATCACGACGACGGCATCGCGGGCTTTGTGCGCGAAGTGCTCCACGTGCCCGATTCCATGAAACTGGATGACCTGCTGGAGAAGATGCGCGAGACGGGCCAGCCCATCGCCGTGGTGACCGATGAGTATGGCGGCACGGACGGACTGATTACGCAGGAAGACGTGCTGGAAGAGATCTTTGGCGAATTTCACGACGAGTACGACAAGGCGGAGACGCGCATTCGCGAAATCAGCCCCGGCGCATTCGTGATCGACGCCCAGTTGGAACTGGCCGTCGCCGCGGAAAAGATGGGCGCCGAAATCAACGACACCGAAGTGGAAACCGTGGGCGGCTGGGTCACCCACACCGTCGGACGCATCCCCCTGATCGGCGAGGTCATCAACCATCCGCCATTCCGGATTACCATTCTGGAAGGCAAGGCCAACCGGATTACCCGCGTGCGCGTCGATATCAAGCAGGATAGTGGCGGCGACGCATAGTGACGGGTCCCCACCTGGAAACCGCGCACCGGTCGGGATGAACCCGCCCGACGGCGCCAGAATATCGCGGCGCGGGCAGCACCGCAAACACAGCAGGAATCATCTCTCGTCATGAAGAAAGAGCCGGAGTTCAGCAGTCTTTCCAGTTTTGCGCGGGCCTATGTCCGCCAGATGCAGCGCTATGTGACCACGGGTGTCATGGTGTGGGTACCCCTCTTCATCACCATCTGGGTCTCCTGGATCTTCATCTCCAAGATCACCCAGGCTATCGAATTCTCCATGGGCCATGTCGAAGGCTATGTGAACCGGATCGGCTCCCGTGTGCCGTCCCTGAGCTTTCTGGAGCACTTTCGCCTGGACTCGCCCATTGCCTCCATGGGGGTGGGGATCCTCCTGGCCGTTCTGCTGTTCCTCTGCACAGGCTTCCTCACACGCTACCTCATCGGGCGCAAGATTATTGCCATCGGCGAAACCATCGTCGGGAAAATCCCGCTGATCAGCCGGGTTTACCTGGCCGTCCAGCAGATCCGCGACGTGCTGGTGAATCGCGAGGGCACCGTGTTTCAGCAGGTGGTCCTCATCGAGTATCCCCGCCCCGACCACTACCACGTGGGCTTTGTCACCTCCAACGATCAGGGCCCCGTTCAGATCGCCTCCGGCGGCAAGAAACTCTGCGCCGTCTTCGTCCCCACCGTCCCCAGCCCCACCAACGGCTTTCTCGTCTATCTTGCGCCTGAAAAGCTCATGCCCATCGACATGAGCTCGGAAGACGCCATGAAACTCGTGGTCTCCTGCGGGGCCTACATGCCGGGCATGCCCAGCGCCGTGGACGTGATTGCCGCTCCAAACACCTGACCTCCGGCGTGCGCACCGCCGTCTTTGGCGGTTTCGCCTCCGGCCCTGTATACTCCCCCTGCCCACGCCGCAATCCACATCGGAGGCCGCGGGCTGAATGTCAAAGCGCCCGCGCGGTCGCGGTTCAGGCCCACCGGGAAGGTCCCCTTCGCCATGCGACGTTTATCCGAACACAGCAGCTTCACCAGTTTCATGCGTGCTTACTTTCGCCAGATGCAGCGTTATGTCACAACGGGCATCATGGTCTGGGTACCCCTCTTCATCACCATGTGGGTCTCCTGGCTCTTCGTGTCGAAAATAGCCCAGACCATCAAGTTTTCCATGGACCACGTGGAAACCTACGTGAACCAGCTCGGCGCACGGGTACCCCGCCTGGGGTTCCTGGAGCATTTTCGCCTCGACTCGCCCATCGCGTCCCTGGGCACCGGTTTCCTCCTCGCCGTGCTGCTGTTCCTTTGCACCGGCTTTCTCACCCGCTACCTCATCGGCCGCAAAATTATCGCCCTGGCCGAATTGCTCGTCGGCAAGATACCCCTCATCAGCCGGGTCTACCTCGCCGTACAACAGATTCGGGACGTCTTCGTGAATCGTCAGGGCGCGGTGTTTCAAAAAGTCGTATTGCTCGAATACCCGAGAAAGGGTGTCCTGGGTGTGGGCTTCGTCACCTCCGCGGAACAGGGCGCCATCCAGGACGCCGCCGGCCAGGCGTACCTGGCGATCTTCGTACCCACCACCCCCAACCCCACTTCGGGTTTCCTGCTCTATTTACGACCAGACGAAGTTATCGAGGTCGATATGAGCGTGGAAGACGCCATGAAGCTTATCGTTTCCGGCGGCGCCTATATACCCCCCGGTAAAACCGAAGGCGCCAGCCCCGAACTCAAGTAGAGATTCCCCCGGCCGTAAGTGCTCCCCTTTCGGCATATCGCAGCCTGTCGGCCTTTGTCCATCGACCCCGGCAAAGGAGAAGCCCCGGCGCATGGGAACGGTGCGCCGGGGCTGGGTATATTGGACAGGGAAGGAAGGTCTGTCCGTTTACAGAAAAGAGGAGAGGGTCTCCCCCGGGTAATGGGGAGGGAGGAGTGACCCGGGGGAGACCAACGCCGAATGTAGCGGATTTATTATGGGAGAGAACCGCTGTTGTGCCGGTTGGTGTGGGGCAATCGGGGAGCCGGCACATTGGGGAGACATTCGACGCATTGGGAACCTCTTTAAAGTGCGTTCTGTCTATTCAATTGTTACATGCATACTGGACGATGTTTTCGTCCCTGTATTCATTAAATTTTTTTCGCTTCTGCCAATCTATATGCAATCACTGTGCCAATATGGACGGGCTTTTGCTAAGTCCTTTGCTTTCAAGGAAACGCCGCGTTTATCTGCTGTTATTCCCTTAATACCCTGGGGTATTCGAAAGGTTTCACGCGATCACCATGTCTCAATTGAGGTTGCCGGGACTGGCTTGAGGTTTTTCGTGTTTCGCCTTCGCACCAGAAACCGCTTCAATAGGAAACAGTGTTGTGTCATCCTGAAGCATTCATTCAACTGTGGGAGGAGTCGCCGCCAGGGAGCGGCGACCGCTGCTATTTAAGTAACGATTGAGGCTGGTGGAGGGTTGACAACTTCCCTGAAGTTCCAACGCCGCAAAGGTCTTGAACTTGCCGCGGCGCATAACAGCCACCGTCTCGTTCCACCCTGTATATACCCGGCGAAACAAATTCTGTGTCACTTCTCCTTCGAGAATTTTCGCTTTCCTGGGGACAGCATGTTCTAATATCCCGTCCAACACATGAATATGTCCAACAGGGAGAAAACTACGATGAATGGTCGCGATGTTTTGGCACTTTTCTGCGCGCTGTTGCTGAGCTCCTGGGCCCATGCCGAATTTCTGGCGGGCACGGCCCGCGCCAGTATCACCCCGCTGGAAGTGGGCATCCCCACGCAACTGGGTGGTTACGGCGAACGCAACGGCCAGCCCGCCACGGGAATTCACGACACGATCTACGCCAAGGTACTCGTGATGAAATCGGGCGACACCCTCGCCGCGCTCGTGGGCCTGGATATCTGCACCACACCCTGGTCGCTCCTGGAGGATACCGTCAACAAGGCGGGCGTCCCCGGGCTCACCACCGACAACGTGCTCCTGAGCGCAAGTCATGATCACGGCGGGCTGGAGGGCATGGCGATGGATCGAAACAATGTGCTGGGCAATCCCCACATTGGCATCTTCAGCGAGGCCATGCTCGACTTTGTCTCGGACCGCGTGGCCGCCGCGTTGAAAGAAGCCGCGTCGCGTCTGGAGCCGGTCACCGCGGGCACGGGCGTGGCCCCGCTGCGCGGTATGAATCGGAACCGCCGACACGAGGGCGCGCCCACCGATGAAGACATGACCCTCCTGCGCCTGGACCGCGCGAACGGTACACCTCTCGCCGTGGTAGTAAACTATACGGCACATGGGACGATCATGACGGAAAAGGAAATGGAGATCTCCGGCGACTGGGCGGGGGCCATGCAGCGCACGCTGGAGGATCTCATCGGCGGCGATGTGACCTGCGTCTACACGAATGGTTCCGAGGGCGATGTGGCCCCCACCGGCTACACGGGCGGCAGTCGCTACGAGATGGCGGAGCAATACGGCCGCCGAGTGGGAATCGCCGCCGGCAAGCTGACCGAAGCCATTCAAACCGGTCCCGTAGAGGACTTCGCCATGCTGTCCCAGCGCGTCGCCCTGCCGCCGAAGCAGGCTTCGCCCGATTTCATGAAGATAGCCGGGCAGGAATACGGCGTGGATGAGGCCCAGCTCGGCATGGCGCTGGAAGTGCTCTTCCCGAGTGAAGCGCCCATCTACGGACTCCGGGTCAACGACTTTCACATGATTACCGTGCCCGGCGAACCCATCACGGCCATCGGCTTCGCCATCAAGCAGGCCCTGCGCGACGGCGGCGCGGGCCATCCGGTGATCGCGAGCACGACGAATGCCCACATCGGCTATATCCTCACGAAGGAGGAGTACGCCCTGAGTGGCTATGAAGTTACCGCCTCGTTCTACGGCGACACGCTGGGCGAGGTTTTCGTGAGGGGCGCCTCGGAGTTTGCCGCGCGACTGACCGCGGGGAAAGAGTAGGCAATAAATCAGACCACGAGTGTCACCCAGGGCGACCGCCTTAACGGCATTCATTCGAAAGTGGCAGGTGTATCAACGTGGGTTGGGCTTCCAGCCTGACCTGAACACCTCGATTGCCAA
>JAEUWI010000052.1 GCA_016791475.1 Candidatus Hydrogenedentota bacterium | reverse complement strand
ACCCAAAAGACCCAAAAGACCCAAAAGACCCAAAAGACCCAAAAGACCCAAAAGACCCAAAAGACCCAAAAGACCCATCAACCGCGAGCGTTGATGGCCCGCGAACTACCGGAGTACCCTCGAAATCATGAACATCACCCTCAACGGAGAGGCCCGCACGGTTGACGCGGGCACTTCCCTGCAACAATTGCTCGACGCGCTCGAAGTAAACTGCGATGCCCTCGTGGTGCAACGCAACGATGACATCGTCGCCCGCGCACAATTTGCCGACACGCCCCTGGCCGATGGCGACACCCTGGAGCTCGTGCGCTTCGTCGGGGGAGGCTGATGGACCTCGCAACGCGCGTGGCCCGATTCGCCCAGGCCGACCTCTATGTCGTAATCACTGAGGCGTTCTGCGCGGGGCGCAGTGGGCTGGATGTACTTGATGCCTGCCTGCGGGCGGGAGTTCGCCTGTTCCAGTTTCGCGAAAAGAACTGCTCCGCCGCAGAATTGGTACGGAGGGGCGAGGCCTTCGCCGACCGCTGCCGTGAAGCAGGCGCGCTGCTGATCGTAAATGATCGGGTGGACATTGCCCTCGCCATCGGCGCGGACGGCGTGCACCTGGGCCAGGACGATTTCCCCGTGGCGGCGGCCCGCCGCATTGCCCCGGATCTCCTGGTGGGCGCCAGCACCCATAGCCTCGAAGAGGCGTTGGCGGCCGAAGCTGCGGGCGCGACCTACATCAACATCGGGCCCATCTTCGCCACACAAACGAAAGATGTCCCCACGGGCGTGGTGGGGCCTGAGATGATCGACGTCATTCGTCCCCACGTTTCGATTCCCTTCACCTGCATGGGCGGACTCAAGGCCCACAATCTCCATGAGGTGGTATCCCGGGGCACCCGGCGCGTGGCGGTAGTTACGGCGGTGACGGCGGCGCCGGACGTGTACGCGGCAGCGAAGGAACTGCGCCAGGCGATTCACGCGGTGTAGCCTATGGCGAACAACCCGCCGCTTTTCCATTTCGCTATTCTAGATTCCCAATTCAAAAAAACCGGGGCGTCCAGCCTGAGCTGGACGCCCCGAATGTAACCGGAATGGAATTCTGGCTTATACGCCCGAGCCGGCCAACTGGTCGAGAGACGTGATGAGCGGCAGGAAGAGCGACACGAAGAGAATCATGACGCCGATACCGACAATCACGGTAAAGAGCGGCTGGAGCGCTTCGCCGAGGCTGCGCGTCTCGATTTCGACCTCTTCCTCGTAGATATCCGCGATCTGCTCGCAGACTTCATCCACTTTACCGGATTCCTCGCCGGTGACAATCATGTCGGTCATCACGTGGGGAATGGCCGGGGCCGACTTGCGCAGGGGACCTTCCATGCCGCCGCCGCGCTCGATGGAATCACGCACGCCCTGGAGGCAATCCGCGATGCGGCGATTGGTGATGGCCGAGCGGGTAAGCTCGAGGGTGGCCATCATGGGCACGCCGGAGCGGATGAGCAGGGCGAGGGTGCGGGTCAGTTCAACCAGCGCGCTCTTCTTGATGATGGAGCCCACGATCGGAATCCGGATCTTGATCGCATCGGCGTAGTAGCGCATCAGCGGGGAATTGTTCACGCCCAGCTTGTAGGCGACAAAAAGGAACAGGATGACGGGGAAGGGTGTCCACCAATAGTTGCCCACGAAATCGCTCACCCGGAAAATACCCTGGGTGAGCGGCGGGGTGGGGATATCCGCCTTCTCGAAGATGTCCTTGAATTCGGGAATTACAAACTTGGTCAGCAGCAGCATGACGCCGACGCACGCGATGACGAGCACCACGGGATAGATCATGGCGCCGCGCACGCGCTTGCGCATCATGGCCTGCTCGGAACGATACGTCACCACGCGGCCAAGCACGGTCACCAAGGTACCGCTCGCCTCGCTGGCCTTGATCAGGTTCACGAAAACGCGGTCGAAGTACTTATTGTGACGGTCGAAGGCCTGCCACAGGGGGTTGCCCGCTTCCACGTACTGGGTGATATCGGAAATCAAGGCCCGGGTGCCCGCGCTGGAGGTGCGCTTGGACAGGGTCTGGAGCGAACGCAGGATGGGCGTGCCGGCGCGGAGCAACATGATGAGCTGGCGCAGGAAGTCGATCACCCGGCGCTCGGAGATGTAGCCGGTCGTCACGGCGTGGGCGGCGGGTCCCATGAAATCGGCGAGGCTTCGCTTGTTATCCTTCGCGGCGGGTGCTTTTGCGGCGGGCTTCACCGGTACGGCCTTCACCACGCCAACAGGGCGCGGTGCGGCTGCGGCTGCGGCCGTCGGCGCATTCTTGGCGGCGGGGGCTTCGACCGCCGGCGCTTCAGCCGCTGACGGGGCTTTCAACTCGTCCGCGAGACTCTTTACATCGAGTTTCTTCAAGGCGACTTTCCTCGGCGCTTCCGCCTTCACGACCGGTTTCGCCGCTGGCGCCTTCTTGGCGGGCGCTTTTTTGGCAACCGGCTTCTTCTTTGCAGCCGCCGCGTCGTCCGCGGCTCCGGTGGTCTCTTCCCTGTTTTCGGCTTCGTCGGCCATCAGAAGGCTTCCTCCCTTGGTTCCTATCGGCGAAAACTGCCCGAAAGGCAGTCCGCACAAATCGTGTTACAGGTTATGACGATACGCTTCCGGCCCCGTTCGCAGGGGCTTCCGCTTCCGGAGCGGCCCCGCCACGCTCGGGCGCGGTTTCGGAATCGCCAGCCACCTGGGCGGTGTCTTCGGGGCTTGCGTTCCAATAGATGACCTCGTAGGTCCCATCATCGTTGAACTGGAGTACGGCTTCCACGGTGCTGGTGGTGCGATTCGTGAGCAGCCGATTCTTCTCGTCTTCCGTCGCCGCCGCCTCATAACGTTCGGAATCCAATGCCTTGGCATAGAACCCTTCGCTAACTACGCGGAAACAACGGGATTTCAAGCCCAGTGCGGTGTCGGCCATGATCGATTCCGCCGGAGCGCCCGTCACGGCGGAGACCGCCTGACCGAGCGCTTCGATGGAGGCGAAGGGTCCCTTGGCCTTGACCTGCTGCGCCTGCTCCGTCGTGATATTGAGCATGGCGGCCAGGGACGACGCCTCCGCGCCGTTCACGTTAAAGTGACCAGCCGGGTTGGCGTGATCGACCACCGAGGTCGTCGTAAGCAATTCGGGCACGATCAGATCGTACTGGGCTTTGGTCAGCAGACCCCGAGAAAACAACTCGTCCGTCGTGAGAAACCACTGCGTGTCGGAACCCTGTCCGCCGCGGACGCTCGCGGCAATATTCCGCGCCGTGTCGCCGTCCACCCCCAGCAGCTTCTGCAGGGCGCTTGCCGGAGCGTGGTTCAGATTGACCCGCCCCCCCTCTTCGAACACCGTCACCGTCGTACGGGCTACCCGAGTCACGTTCATGGGCTCGGCCACAATACCCGCATCGCCGTCGCTGACCGAATTGTAGGTGGCAAGGTCAAAAGAGACCGGGACACCCCGCAGTTTCTCATAGTTGGCGTCCAGCACTTCCTGGCGCAGTCCGGAGGCCGCGATCTGGATGCCCGACACGGCCAACTGGCGCGCCCGGGCCTTGCGCAAGTCCAGATCGGACTCGACCAGATTCAGGCTCATATACTTCACGTACGCCACGCCCATGAAGGCGAAAATGGCCAGCATGGACAGGGCAAAAATCAGCGCGGCACCGCGCTCGTTGCGCGATTTCTGGATGGGAGTCGTCGTCGTTGTCCGCATGGTCGGCCTCACTTCACCCGGATCGGGAACACTGCGCTTCGGGTAATCTGCTCCACTTCGCGCTGTCCCTTGCCCGCCAGGGTCAGCGACACGCGGATAGCTTCGGGATGGGTCGGCCCGGTCCACACAGGCTGCCAGACGCCCGCGCTCAGGTACTGAACATCCATGGAGAGCACATTGGCCCGATCCGCATCGCTCACCATCAGGCTGGAACCATTCGGGTCGCCGGCGCTCATCGGACCCACGGTCCGGGCGAGAATGTGGTCGGTGCCGTTCCGCTGGATGTGATACTTCACCGCAATCCGCTCGGAAAGGCCGGTGCTGCCCAATTGCAGGACGGGGAGCACCAAGGTGTCGTTGTCCAGCGGCACCCGGCGATAATTGACTTCTTCATTCAGTACGTCCGTCCCGCGGATGGACTGGCCGGTGCGGAGCGACGAGGGGACATTCTCGATGTCGCGGCGGATGGTCTCAAAGATGTACTCGGCGTTGGAGGCCATCTCCATGCGCAGGGCGCTCACGCGCCATACGCCGGTAACCCGACTGTAGGCGGTCACACCGATGGTCGAAACCACGGACATGACCGACAAGACCACGAGGAGTTCAAAAAGAGTAAATCCGGAGCGCTTCCTGGGCCTGGTCATTTCGGCGCCTCCGTCCAGTTGGGTTCCACCTTGCCGCGGGGCACAGCACCCGTCAGCGTGACGCTTTCATTTTTTCCACTTTGCACCCAGGACACGTCCACCGTAACCTCGTAGAACAGTCCGCGCGCGCCCAGCTTGCCGACCGCTTTCCAGCGAAACTGGTCGAACACGGTGGTCTCGCGCTGGTAGGCGCCTTCATCGGGGAGCGTGGAGGAGGGCAACTGCGCCTCCACACCGGCGCGGGGATCGTCGGCGCTGGCGCGAACACGGAAGAGTCCGGCCGCATCGGGGTTGTCCTTGTCCCAGACAAAACGTTCCGGGTTCTGCATGAGCAAACCGAGCTGTTCTTCGGCGATGGAGACGGCGATCTGCCGGTTCCGGGAAAGTTTACCCAGGTCCATGCTCGTCGCGTAGAGGTGCATGAAAATGGTGGTCGCAACACTGATCACGAAAAGCGACACAATGAGCTCAATGAGCGTAAATCCCGCCCGACGGGATCGGGGGGGCGGATCACTGGAGTGCCGACGAACGATTTGCATGAAACTCCTTCCTGCTCGGCGGTCAGCACCACGGATGTGTCACTGACATGCCTGGGGACGCAGATGGGCAGCAAGCACCTCAATAAACTTGGGGCGAGGGGTATATTAAGCACAATTCAGCCGATATGTCAACACTAAAAAAAACTGGAAATCAGCCCCATAAATCATTGACGAAAAATGGAATTATATCGATTTATTAGTCATTCCTGAACAAATATTCCCATAATGCGACAACCCGAACCGACTCAAAAGCAACAGCCCGGCCCCCCCGCAACGCGCGAAAGCGCACTGAAACGGGTCACTCATCCACCCCATATTCCGCCAGCTTCAGGTACAATGTGCTCCGGCTGATCCCCAGAATGCGGGCCGCCTTCGCCCGATTGCCGCCACAGGTACGGAGCACCTTGAGCACATGCTCCCGCTCCATCTCGGTCAGGGAAAGCAGCGGGCCAGCCTCCTTCTCGGGCGTCTTGCTGATCTGGCCGTCGCGCCAGATGTCCTCCGTCGAAATCAGGGGCGTGTTGCTACGGTGCGCGATACGCTCGACCGTGTTCTTAAGCTGGCGCACGTTTCCAGGCCAATGATAGTGTTTGAGCACTTCGGCCGCCTCCTGGGAGAGGGTCCGGATCAGGCGGGCATCCTGGGCGGCCAATCCATCCATAAAATGCTGGGCAAGCAGCGGAATGTCCTCGGCGCGCTCGCGCAGGGGCGGCGCATGGAGGGTGAAGCCGGCCAGACGGTGATAGAGATCCGAGCGAAAGCCCTTGTCGTCCACGGGGCGGTTGGTGGCGGCGATAAATCGGACGTCCACCTGCTCTTCCTGGGCCGCGCCGAGCCTGCGGTAGGTCCCCTGCTCGAGTACACGGAGAATTCGGGCCTGGTTCTCCAGGCTGAGATCGCCCACTTCATCGAGGAAGAGTATGCCCGAGTTCGCCAGTGAGAGCAGTCCTTTTTTGGAGCCCTGGGCTCCGGTAAAGGCACCGCGCTCGTAGCCGAAGAGCTCGCTCTCAAAGAGTTCGGCGGGGATCGCGGCGCAATTGAGGATGATATAGGGCTTGGACGCCCGGATACTGTTGCGGTGGATGGCGCGGGCGATCAGTTCCTTGCCGGTGCCCGTTTCCCCGGTAATCAGGACGTTCATAGGGGTGGCGGCCGCCTCGTAGACTTGGGTGCGGAGCCCTTTCATTACCCGGCTCTGACCCACCAGGGGCATGCGGGCAAAACCGTCGGTACTGGTGAGGCGGTGATTGAGCTGGACGAGCCGGTCGTGTTCCCGCGCCGCGTGGAGGTAGGGCCCCACCAGTTCACACAGGGCGGAAAAGAGGCGAAGGGCCGCCTCGCGGTCTCCGTCGGGCCCCATCCCCTCCATGGTCAACACGGCGAGCCCTTCGCAATGGTCCGCATAGAAAAGCGGGGCGAAGAAGACATGCCCGGAGGTGCCGTCGCGGTGGGGCAGCGCGAAAGAGAGGGCGCGGCGCTCGTCCACGGCCTTCTCCAGGGCCTCATGACGAATCAGAGATTCGTCGGTAATTTCCAACAGTTCCATGAAGGGCCAGCGCCCTTCGTCCTCCTGAAGGATGTAGACCCGCCCGGCGGCGAAACGCTGGGTGATGACCTCCCGCATCTGGTTGGAGAGGGCCACTTCGGACTTGAGGAGGCTGCAACTGCGGGTAAATCGGAAAAGGAGTACGTAGTCCGTAAAGGTGCCCGGCCAGGACTTGCCCTGCTCGATGGCATCCAACCCAAGGTCTTTGAGATCGAGGGAGATGGTATCCGAATCCGTCGGCCCGCGGCCCGACGGCGCGCCCGATTCGGCGACGGCGGTGATGAGGAAGATGGCCCGACCCACGCTGAATTCGTCGCCCACTTTGAGCACGACATCCCCCTGGGGCACACCGTCCACGAGGGCCGGATTCCGGCTGCCCAGATCCTCCAGACGCACCCCCTCCTGCACTTTCTGAATTCGGCAGTGCTGCCGGGAGACCGTGCCATCATCCACCACGATATCGCAGCGATAAGAGCGCCCGATCACCAGAGATTTTGCATCGAGCATCCACGATGCCCCCCGCGTATAACCTGCCTTCGCCGTAATCATAATCTGCATAACGAACAGCCGCTCCACCCAAAGCCCTGCACGGGAAAGGAGAGTTCAGTCCCGACCACTGAACCCCGACCGTCGATGACGGATCCCACTTCAGCGGTGTTTCACCGCCTCTTCGGGGCCACTCATATTAACGCAGATCGGCGAAAAAAACACAAGTATTCTATCGCAAAATGGGGTGTCCGCAAATCATACACTTCGGGCCGTCCGATTATCATACAGACTCCAATCGACGGAAGATAACTCCACCCCGGTAAAAATCCATAAAGCCGCTAATTAAAATAACTTATACGGGCCACCGGTTTCTGGCATGAGTCTGGTTATTGGACCGACAGCTTCATGTTGGATTCAACTTCAGAGGGTGAAACCACGAGGAGCTTCGCAGGGATGATTGCGCTGTCATCCCTGCACCTTAAGAAGCGAAAGACCGGCCGGATGGCCGAACAGTTTTAGCCCCAGGATATACGGAACGGAACCGCCCCTCCCCCAAGCCCGCCCGTATGTTCTGGGGTTTTCGCATTCTGTATCAAATGCGTATCAGGTTGCACCGGGCATGGCGCAGGCCCCATAATTACACCTCGTTTCCAATGGCCCCGTTCCGCTCAATGGGGAGCCGACCGCTAACGATTCCGGGCCACGGTGGTACTATAATTCCCCACGCTATTCGTTCTACAGGAAAGCTGCATGCAAATACATCCGACCGCCATTGTCCATCCTGAGGCCCAGCTCGCCGACGATGTGGAAATCCAGGCCTTCTCGATCATCGAGGCCGGGGTCAGCATCGGGGCGGGCACCGTCATCGGGCCCCATTGTGTCATCGGCGCCGGAACAGTCATGGGCAGAAACAACCGGACCTACAGCGGCGCGCAGGTGGGCGTTACCCCCCAGGACCTCAAGCATCTCCCCGGAAAGCGGGGGCAAACCATCCTGGGCGACAATAATGTCATCCGCGAGTTTGTGACGATCAGTTCCAGCACGCGCTACAGCGACAGCCCCGAGGAAGACGCGAAGGCGACACGGATTGGCAGCCACTGCCTTTTCATGTCCACGTGCCACGTGGGTCACGACTGCGTTCTGGGCGATCACGTCATCATGGCCAATGGATCGCCGCTGGCCGGCCACGTCACGGTCCATGATCGGGCCTTCATCGGCGGCCTCACGGGCATCCACCAGTTCGTCATCATCGGCACCATGGCCTTCATCGGCGGCATGGCCCGCATCAACAAGGACGTGCTGCCCTATATGCTCTGCGAAGGTCACCCCGGTCGCTGCCACGGACCGAATACCATCGGCCTGGAGCGCAATGGGCTTTCGGCGGAGCAGATCAAGTCGATTCGCGCCATGTACAAGCTGCTCTATCGTTCGGATTTGAACACGAGCCAGGCGGTGGCGCGCATCGAGGCGGAGGTGGAGGATTCGGAGGAGAAGACAACCATATTGACGTTTATCGCGAACTCAAAGCGCGGGCTATTGGGCTGACGCGCTGGGGTGAGTTCCGCGCCAGGGAAAATGGGGCTGATGGGTCCTGTGGGTCTGGCGCATCGCTTTCCCCCATATCGCCCCATAAGACGCATTGGACCCGTATTCCCCGGTCACTGGAATCGGGCTCGCCTTGTACAATGAGGAAACATCCATGACCTCCATCCGTGCCGGTGTCGTCGGCGTTGGCCACCTGGGCTATCACCACGCGCGCAACTACGCCGCCCTGGAGGGTGTCGAGCTTGTGGGCATCGCCGATCCCCATGAAGCCAATCGCCTGAAGGCCGCCGAGGATTTCACCGTTCCTGGATTCAGCGACGTGAATGGCCTGATTGCCGCGGGCGTCGAAGCCGTCTCAGTGGCGACGCCCACCAGTGCTCATGCGGAAGCGGTCAACGCCCTGCTTCAGGCAGGCGTCCACGTGCTGGTGGAGAAGCCCATTGCCCCCACGCTTCACGAGGCCGAAACGATGGTGGCGCTGGCGAAGACGCACCATTGCATCTTGCAGGTGGGCCACATAGAGCGCTTTAACGGCGCGGTACTGGCCTTTTCTCAAGCCATCAATGCGCCCCGCTTCATCGAGTGTCACCGCCTGAGCCCCTTTCCGGGCCGGGGCACGGACGTCAGCGTCGTGCTGGATCTTATGATTCATGATCTCGACATCGTGCTTGCCCTGGAAAAGTCCGATCTGGTTTCTCTGGACGCCATGGGCGTGGCCGTTTTCTCCACGAGCGAGGACATCGCCAACGTGCGCCTGCGCTTTGCTTCGGGCTGCGTGGCGAATCTCACGTGCAGCCGCGTTTCCATGGACCGCATGCGGAAGATCCGCATCTTCGAGGAAAACGCCTATCTAAGCACGGATTACAGCGCCCAGGAGGTGATGGTCTACCGGAAGAAGCCCGGCCCGATTCCCGAGGGCTCGAATCCCATGGAGCACATCACGATCGATCCCCTCCCGGTTGAAAAAGACGAACCCCTCAAGTTAGAACTCCGCTCCTTCATCGAATGCGTCCGGGAAGGAAAAGCCCCCGTGGTTTCCGGTGAAGACGGCGTGAAAGCATTGCGCCTGGCGGAGGAGATCATGGAATTCATTCGGGCGCATGCGTGAGCAGAGGGACTGACGCGCGCGGGTGAACTGTGGTGAGCGGACCAGGCCAGCGCTCAATAGGGAAGTCAATGAAAACAGCAGGCACGTCCATGCGCGTGGCTGTCCCGTCGTCAGGGAAACGTGCGGGATACGCCAGCACAAACTCAATCCGCGACACAGCCCCTGAATACGGGCCCCGTTGTAGTGTCGCGTGCGCTCGGGCCGCGACGGGACAGCCACGGACTCCACAACAACTATTCCTCGGACTGGAACGCTTCCAAATTGCGGAGCTTTCCGCTACCGTGGCGCACGAGTCCGCGTCAGTCCCTATGCGACCGCGAACTTTAGAGGCACTTTGATGTCCGCCGACGACGCTATTGCTCAACCAGAAAATAGGCAAAGCCAGGCCCCCCACGCCACATTCCGCCTCTTCTTCGTCGCCGGCGAGGCCTCGGGCGACATCCACGGCGCGAATCTCATCGCGGCCCTGCGCGCGCTATCGCCGGGCATCGAATGCGAGGGCCTGGGCGGCCAGCGGATGGCGGCGGCGGGCATGGCCCTGCGACACGATCTCGCGGGCGAGGCCATCATGGGCTTTACCGAAGTGGTCAAGCATTTCCGCGGTATCCGCCGTCTCTTTCTGGACACGCTGGCTCATATCGAAGACACACGCCCCGACGCCGTCGTTCTGATCGACTATCCCGGCTTCAACATCCGCCTCGCAAAGCGCCTGAAACAATTGGGCATCCCGGTTGTATATTACATTAGCCCCCAGGTTTGGGCGTGGAAGAAAAAGCGCATCCACACGCTGGCCGCCTGCGTGGACAAGATGCTGGTCATCTTTCCCTTCGAGCAGCCGTTGTATGAGAAGGTGGGCCTGCCCTGCCGCTACGTGGGCCACCCCTTGCTGGATCACATCAGCCGGATCGAGGGCGATGGCGCCGCGGCGGGCGAAATGGTGATTGGCCTGTTGCCGGGCAGCCGGGAACAGGAAATCAAGCGGCTGCTCGCGCCGATGCTTGAGGTGGCGGCTGGAATCGCGAAGGCGCACCCGGAAGCCCGCTTCATGACGCCCGTGGTGGATGAAGCCCGCGCGGCGCAGGCCCGTGAAATTGCCGGCAGCTTCCCGCTGGAGATTAAGACTGGCAGCATGTACGATATACTCCGTCGGGCGCGCTTCTGCATGGTGGCCTCGGGAACAGCCACCCTGGAAACGGCGCTCTTCGGCGTTCCGATGGTTATCCTGTACAAAGTCACCACGCTGACTTTTTGGATGGCGAAATTTTTAGTAGACATACGGTACATCGGTATAGTAAACATATTGGTAGGGCGCGGAGTCGTTCCCGAGTTTATCCAGAACGACATCCAGCCCGCTCAAATCCTTCCCCAGGCCCTCCGCCTCATCGCCCCCTCGCCCGAGCGCGCGCAGATGATCGGCGATCTCCGGGAAGTACAATCCATGTTGGGAGACGGCGGCGCCTCGCAGAACGCCGCACGGGAAATACTCGAAGTGCTGGACAACACCCCCCCATGAAGGATCGCCTGTTCCTGATCGACGGCATGGCCTATGCCTTTCGGGCCTACTACGCGATCCGCACGTCGCTCACCGACGGCGAAGGCAACCCCACCAACGCCCTCTACGGCTTCACCCGCGTCCTCCTCAAGCTGATCCGCGATCACGAACCGACCCACCTCGCCGTGGTCTTCGACGCGCCGGGTAAGAATTTCCGCGACGACCTGTACAAGGACTACAAAGCGACGCGCCGCGAAACGCCGCCGGACCTGAAGGTCCAGTTCCCCATGATGCATGATCTGGTCCGGGCGCTGAACATCCCCCTGCTGGTGGTGCCGGGCGTGGAGGCGGACGACGTGATCGGCACGCTGGCCCGCCAGGCCCACGAGGGCGGCATGGACGCCGTCATTGTCACGGGCGACAAAGACCTCCAGCAGATGGTATCCCCCGGCATCACGGTTTACGACCCGTCGAAGGGCGACAGCGGCGCCTGGTACGACGAGGCGGCGGTGCGCGAACGCTTCGGTACGGGTCCGGCCAACGTGGTGGACGCCCTGGCCCTGATCGGCGATTCGGCGGACAACGTGCCGGGGGTGAAGGGTATCGGCGACAAGACGGCGAAGACGTTGATGGAGAAATATGGATCGTTGGAGGGGATCTACGAGCATATAGACGAGTTGAAGGGCAAGCAAAAAGAGAACCTGATTGCCGATCGCGAGCAGGCCTTCTTCAGCCGCGAATTGGTCACTATCAAAACCGATGTGCCCCTCGACTTCACGCCGGACTGCTGCGTGCGCAAGCCCTATGACCCCCATGTGCTGACGGAAGCCCTGACCCGCTTCGCCTTCCACAGCCTGCTGGAGGAGCTGGTGCCGGGCGGTGCCGCCGCCACCGCCGGGGGCGAGACAATTGCCGCTGCAACGTGCGCCTACAAACTGATCCTGACGGAGGCGGAGTTGAGCGCCATGATAGCGCGCATGCGCGCGGCGGGCGAGTTTGCCGTGGACACGGAAACGACTTCCACGGAACCGGTGCGCGCGGAACTGGTGGGCGTATCCTGCTGTTGTGACAGTGAAGAGGCCTACTATATCCCCATCGCCCACACGGTCGAATCGCTCCAGGTCTGGGGCGATCCCGATGACCTGACCACGGTCTCCCAACTGGAGCCGCTACCCGGCGAACAAGCCCTGGAGTTGCTGCGCCCGCTCTTCGCCGACGAATCCGTGAAGAAGATCGGCCACAACATCAAGTACGACCTGATCGTGCTTGAACGGGCCGGTGTTCCCCTTCAGGGAATTGCCCTGGACACCATGATTTCTTCCTACTTGACAGATCCCTCCCAGTTGAGGCACAATTTAGACGAAGTCAGCCTTCAACACCTCCGACGGAAACTCATCCCCATTGCCGACGTGATCGGAAAAGGATCGAAAGCCGTCACCTTTAATCAAGTTCCCATCCTCCAGGCTCGTGACTACGCAGCAGAAGACGCGGACGCCACATGGCACTTGGCTGGGATCTTCAGGGATCGATTAAAGGACCTCCAACTTGAATCACTCTTCACCGATGTTGAGTTGCCGCTAGTTCACGTACTCGCCCGCATGGAGCAGGCGGGTATCGCGGTGGACCTCTCCGTTTTCGACACCCTCCGCACCGAGATCGAATCTCGCCTGGGAGAGTTGACGACCGAGATCCACGCGCTGGCCGGCGAACCCTTCAAGATAAATTCTCCGAAGCAGCTCCAGGTGATTTTGTTTGAAAAGTTGGGGCTATCGACGGCGCGCAAAACGAAAACGGGGTTTTCCACGGACGAGCGCGTGTTGGAGCAACTGGCGCATGAGCATCCACTGCCGGAAAAGATTCTGGAATACCGGATGCTTGAAAAGCTTCGGGGAACATATGTAGACGCCCTTCCGCGTCTGATCCATCCCGAAACCCGGACCATACATACCTCCTATAATCAGGCGGTTGCCGCCACCGGACGGCTTTCCAGCAGTGATCCCAACTTGCAGAATATTCCCATTCGGAACGCCTTCGGCCGCCGAATCCGGGAGGCCTTCATACCCAGCCAACCGGATCGCTCGCTGATTTCGGCGGACTATTCACAAATTGAATTGCGGGTCCTGGCCCACCTCTCGGGCGATGAAGCCCTCTGCGACGCCTTCCGGCGCGATGCCGATATCCATGCGGAAACCGCCGCGCGCGTGTTTGGCGTGGCGGACGATGCGGTTACCCCGGAGATGCGGCGCAAGGCGAAAGCCGTGAACTTTGGTGTGATCTACGGTATAAGCGCCTTTGGACTGGCGCGGAATCTCGGGATTAGCAATGCCGAGGCCGGACGCTTCATCGACGGCTACTTCACCCAATACCCGGGGATTAAGACGTGGCTGGATGCAACACTGGAGACCGCGCGCAGCCAGGGCTATGTCACCACCCTGTTGAAACGTCGGCGCAACGTGCCCGATGTCAACAGCGGAAATGTTAACGTGCGCCGGGCGGGAGAACGGGTCGCGATTAATACCCCGGTGCAGGGAAGCGCCGCGGACATCATCAAGCTCGCCATGATACGGCTGGACAGCGCGCTCGCGGGAACGGATGCGCGGATCCTGCTTCAGGTGCACGATGAGCTGGTCGTGGAGGCCCGGACGGACGCGGTGGCGACGGTGATGGCGCAAATGAAGGAAATTATGGAGGGTATCGTCGAATTGAACGTACCCTTGAAAGTCGACGTGGGCTTTGGGAAAAACTGGGCGGAAATCCACTGATACTCCCCCCCGCGCCCACATCACGCCGAAACATTCAGACAACAGGTTTTTCCAAGTAGTGGAGCGAATTGTTCCTGTACTCCCTACTGCCCCACGCGGGGCGCCTCTACGTGCAGGAACAGCGAAAGGAAATACGCATGGCAGAAAAGACAGCCACCGAACGTGGTCCGGGGCGTCCGAAAAACAAGGGTCGTAACAACAACCCGAAACGCAATCCCAACGGCCAGAATCGGCCCCAACAGGGCGGCGGCAACAATAACAACCGCCCCAGGCGGCCCGGCGGCGGACGGCCCCAGCAACAGCAACAGCGGCGCAACGCCCCTGCCGTGCTGGATGTGGCCAATGAAGTCATCCCGGAGTCCGTGGACGGTCCGGAATTGAACATTACCGATCTCAAGGCCATGACCATGCCCCAGTTGAACGAGGCGGCATCGGCCCTCGGGATCGAGGAATACGGCGGGCTCAAGAAGCAGGACCTTATCTTCGCGGTACTCCAGCGCAGCATCGAGAAAGCGGGCTCCATCTACGGCGAGGGCACGCTGGAAATCCTCCCCGACGGCTTCGGCTTCCTCCGCTCCCCCGACTACTCCTACCTCCCCGGCCCCGACGACATCTACGTCTCCCCCTCGCAGATCCGCAAGTTTGCCCTGCGCACGGGCGACAGCATCACCGGCCATGTACGTCCCCCGAAAGAGGGCGAGCGCTACTTTGCGCTGCTGAAGGTGGAATCGGTCAACAACGAGTCGCCCGAAGTTGCTCACAAACGCATCATCTTCGACAGCCTCACGCCCATCCACCCGGATGAGCGCTTTATCCTCGAAGTGGGCCAGAAAGAGATCGCCATGCGCATCATGGATCTCATCTCGCCCGTAGGCAAGGGACAGCGCGGACTTATCGTGGCGGCGCCTTTCACCGGCAAGACGGTGCTGCTGCAGAAAATCGCCAACAGCATCACTACAAATCACCCGGAAGCCTACGTCATCGTGCTGCTCATCGACGAGCGCCCCGAAGAAGTGACGGACATGCAGCGCTCGGTCAAGGGCGAGGTCATAGCCTCCACCTTCGACGAGCCGCCGGAGCGCCACATTCAGGTGGCGGAAATGGTGCTGAACAAGGCCCGTCGCCTCGTGGAACACAAGCGCGACGTGGTTATCCTGCTGGACTCGATCACGCGCCTCGCCCGTGCCTACAACATCATGGTGCCCAGCAGCGGCAAGGTCCTCTCCGGCGGTGTGGACGCCAACGCACTCCAGCGCCCGAAGCGATTCTTCGGCGCGGCGCGAAACATAGAAGAGGGCGGCAGCCTCACGATCCTGGCCACGGCCCTGGTCGAAACGGGCAGCCGCATGGACGACGTGATCTTTGAAGAATTCAAGGGCACCGGCAACATGGAGATCCACCTGGATCGCCGCCTGATGGAAAAGCGCATCTTCCCCGCGATCGACGTGAACCGTTCGCGCACCCGCCAGGAAGAACGCCTGGTCGCCGCGGAAGACCTCCAGCGTATCTGGCTCCTCCTTCGCGTGCTCAGCGACCGCGAGCTGCAGGAAGCTTCGGAACTGCTCATCGACAAACTTAAGAAGACCAAGTCGAACGAAGAGTTCCTCTCCAAAATGCAGAAAATGTAATTCAATTTACAATGAACAATTGACAACGAAAAGAAGTCGCCGCCCGCTTGCCGGGCGGCGATTATGTTGGTGGACAGAGTGGATTCGCCGCGGCGAATGGACGAAGTGGATCTGATTTAACTCGCCACCCGCGCGTACTCGCTAAATTCCGTCCATTCGCCGCGGCGAATCCACGCAGTCCACACAATCCATTCGCCTCTGAGGACTCTCTCATGAAACTACGCCTGGCCGTACTGCTCTCCGGAAGCGGAACCACGCTGCAAAACATCATCGATCTTTGCGAAGCGGAAACGCTGGACGCCACGGTCTCTTGCGTGATAGCGTCGCGCGCTTCGGCCTTTGGACTTGTGCGGGCGGCCAAACACGGCATTCCCGCCTACGCCGTTACCTCGAAAGATTATCCGACCTTTGAGCAACGAAACGACGCGATCTGGGAGACGGTTCGAAGCCATGGCGCGGGACTGGTGGTGCTCGCAGGCTACATGTCGCTGCTGAAAGTGCCCGAGGACTTTGCCAACCGCATCATCAACGTGCATCCGGCATTGATCCCCGCCTTCTCCGGTCAGGGAATGTTCGGCCAGCACGTCCACGAGGCGGTGATCGCCTACGGCGCGAAGGTGACGGGCGCTACCGTCCATTTTGTGGACGATTCCTACGACCATGGCCCGATAATCATGCAGCAGTCGATTCCGGTGAACGACCAGGATACGCCTGAGTCATTGGCGGAGCGCGTACAGGCCCTGGAGCGCAAACTCTACCCCAAAGCAATCCAAATGATTGCCGAAGGCAGGGTGACGGTCGAGGGGCGCAAGGTGCGGATCAGGTGATGGGACAAATTCGACAGATAGGACGGATTAAAAATCGGTCCTATCCGTCGAATCCGTCCTATTGGCTGGAGCGGGCATCACCATTTCCGCCTTCCGCCTCCCGCTCCAGCAACACCATCGCCATCACCCAAATACCCAGAAAAAGCGCACCGTTCGCATAGGTCAGGCGCGGCATGGCCGCCGAGGCCGCCAACTGCCCCACAAGCACGGCCTGCAAGGTACGGCCCAGGCACCGCTGACTCATCGTGGGAAGACGCGTGACTATCCCCTGGCCGTAGATGAGCATCACGGCCAAAGCGAGCACCGCCATCGCAAGACCCACCAGCCCCGCCTTCCACGCGATGTATAGCCACACGTTGTGCAGGCTGCGGTAGTCCACGGGCACCGCACTGGAAGCGCTGTCCTTTTGCGCAAGTCCAAGCGCCTCAAAAGAAGCCCCGAAGCCAGACCCAAAGAGGGGCTGTTGGCGGATAGCTTCTATTGCGCCGGCCGTTTCTACCGCACGCGCATTCAGGGAACGGTCCCGAAAACTCGGCAGACCATACGCGCCGTTCGGATTGAGAAGCGCCATGAATGCCGCGCATCCAACCGCAAAGAGAAGCACTGAAAATGAAAGTGCCCTCGCCGCTCCCGGCAGGCTGAGCCAGAGCAACACGGTGATCGACACAAAGACGGAAACGAGTGCTGTGCGCATCAGACCCGCGCACACCGCGGTGGCAAAGAGGATAGTCAGTCCCGCGTAGACGGCCTTTCGGTACCAGGGCTCTCCGGGACACAAAAGCATTCCCAGCGAGACCACCAGCGCCGTCTCAAACCAGGCATGTCCGCTCGGGCGAATGGATTGGAGCGGGATACCCGCTACAATTCTGGGCACGAACTCGCCCAAGGCGTTCTGCGTGTTCGGAATGGGTCCGGTAACGGCAAAATACGCGAAGGCGCCAATCGTGACAACGGCCAGCACCACGAGAACGCACAGCGCGAGGTAACCATAGTAGAAGAGGTCGCGCGGCGTCTTCACGGTGCCTGCGAAGACCCAGAAAACGCCCAGAAACAGCGGGGCGCGACACTCCGCGATAATGGCGCGCGGATCATTCCCCAGCCAGAGCCCGCGCCAGGCGCCATAAGCGAAGACTGCGGTGTAGAGCAGCATCGCAACATGGAGAGGGGTCCAGCGTATCCAGAGACGATATTGGACCAGTTTCACGGCGGCGTGGAGAAAAAGCAGGAGAAGCAGCAGCTCGCGGGGATGCCATTCCGCTCCGCCAAAGGGCAATATGAACGGCGAACGAAACTGGTGATCCAGCAGGGCCAGCAGAAACACCAGCGTGAGGATGATGCGCGAAGGACCTAGAATGAGTGTCGTGCAGAGCACCGCCCCCATCAATGTCGCGAGCACGTCCTTGGTGCTCCACGGATAATAGGCCTGTTGCGCGCTCACAAGCCCCAGTGCGGCGATACCACAGAAAACGGAAAGGGGACCAAGCAACCAAAACGGCGGCGCAAGGGATGAAGTTTTCACGTTGGTGTCAGTCATGCGCTTAGCCTAAAGGAACGAAGCACGTGGCGCAACTCAGGGACGGGGGAAGGCTGGATGCTTTAGCGGGTGTACCGATTGTTGAGGACGACGTCGGGTGCCACCTCAATCGAGCAACGCTCGTTTGGGTGCACTGTGGGAAGTTCCTCACTTGCGGACACGACAATCCACATCCGGCTTTGGCCCTCGATTCCGGTTCAACCGAAGATTCCCGGCATTCTGGAGGTACACCGACCGCCTGCAAGGGATCGCCTCACAAGGCACCCAAACCCGCCGGAGGCGGGATTGAGGTGGCACCCGGGGCGGAACCCAGCGAAATATACGTGTATCCCTAGCTGCTCAATAATCGAAGTTGTCGATGTTTTCCTTCGTGAACACCAGCGGATCGCCCATGACGATCTCCGTGCCGTTCTTCTTCGAGGTGGTGATGCGCCCCGTGTTGAAGGTGGCGGCATCCGCCGTCAGTTCGCCCTTGATCGCGGCCACGGCGGCATGGACGGTGAGGTAGCCGAGATCCGGGACATTCCAGAGCACGAACTTTTTCACCGTGCCATCGTGGACGTAGGATTTCATGTCGTTGGGTGTGGACAGCCCGGTAAGGAATACGCGGCTGGCCGCTCCTTCCTTGCGCAGCGCCTCAGCTGCGCCGGGCAGCGCGACGGAGGTAAGCCCAAACATGGCGTTCATTTCCGGATAGGCCTTAAGGCAGTCCGCCGCCATCTGGGTGGCCGCCGCCTGATTTTCGCCGGGCGCCTTGGGCGTCTCGGACAGATTCACCATGCCGGGATACTTTTGCTGGCGGTACTCTTCCATCAGCTTCATCCAGGTGTTCTGGTTCGCCGCTGTCAGGGTCCCGGTGATGTTGATGTACTTGGCCTCGGGACCAACGCCTTCCGCAAGGATGTCCAGGAAGGCGTGGGCGATGGCTTCGGAGGTGGTCTGGTTCACGAAGAAATCGCGGGCGTCGGGCTGGGCGTCCGTGTCCCACGTGATGACTTTGATACCCCGCTGGCGCGCGCGTTTGAGCACATCGCTGATGGCGTCGGGATCGTTGGGCGCCACGGCGATAGCGTCGTACTTGCGCGTGATCCAGCTCTCGATCATCTGCACCTGGACGGACACGTCGGCCTCGCTCGGACCGTTGTAGTCTACTTCCACGCCCAGCTCGGCGGCGGCTTCGTTCACGCCAATCTGCGCGGCGTTAAAGTAGCCTATGCCGATCAGCTTCGGCATCACGCCGATCTTGATTTTCTTGCCGGATTCAGTGGCAGTGGGTGCGCCCGCACCGCCGGCGCCTTCCGCCGGGTCGGCGATTTGGGCGGGCTTTCCACAGCCCGCAAGGGTGAACAGAGCCACGAGACACGTGGCGCAAAGCAGAAAAAGATTCCGGGTCATTTGCTCTCTCCAGCGCGACGGGCCATCCACTCGTTGAAGACCGCCGTCACAATGAGGAGCAGTCCGACGATGATGACCACATTCTGCGATTTAACACCGCTCAATTCGAGACCGTATCTCAGGATACCGATTATCAGCAGGCCAAGCAAGGTGCCGGTGACGGAGGCCTGGCCTCCGCTGATGCGTGTTCCGCCGATCACCACGGCCGCAATGGCCTCCAACTCCAGGCCCGTGCCGCCGTCGGCCCGTGCGGTCGCGTAGACCGCTGTGTAAAACAGGGAGGCCACGCCCGCCATGAACCCGCACGCCGTGTAGATGCCGAAGAGCATCCACGACACGGGAATGGCCGCGAAACTTGCCGCGGAAGGGTTCTCCCCGATGGCCAGCGTGTAGCGCCCCATCCACGTGCGGCGAAGCAGCAGCACGCCGAGCGCCATGGCCGCGAGAAGCACCACCAGCGCCACGGGCACGAAAGCCTCTTCGCCGAAAAGCCAGAAGGAAAACAGCGTACCGCTGCCGAGATAATTGAAGCCTGCGGGAAAATTGCTGATGGCGTCGGCCTGGCTCAAGCCGAAGGCGATGCCACGAAAGAGCGTCATGGTGGCAAGGGTCACGACCAGCGGGGGAATGCCCAGCGTGCTGCTGATGCCGCCGTTGAAGGCGCCCGCCGCCGTACCCGAAAGGACCGCCGCCGCACACGCCGCCACAATGGGCCACTGGTAGTCACGATAGAGCACGCCGAGGATGATCCCGCACATGCCGACAATCGACCCCACAGACAGATCGATACCCGCCGTGGCGATGATGAAGGTCATAGGAATGGCCAGCAGGCCCGGCGCCACCCAGTATCGGCTGTAACCCAGCAGGGCATCGAGGTTGAGGAAATACTCGGTGGTCGCGCCAAACACCGCGCACATGGCGCAGAGCACGCCGAGTAGCACAGCCTCCCGGGAACGGAACAGATTCTGGATCATGCCGGTCCCTTCCGCAGCCGCTGCACCAGGGCATCGACCATCACGGCGGCCAGAATCAGGCTGCCCACGAAGATATTCTGCCAGTAGGCGCTGGCTTCCAGCAGCACCAGACTGTTGTACAAGAGGGAAACGAGCAGCGCGCCGAGAAGGGTGCCCAGGGCGGAGCCCCGACCGCCGAGGATATTGGTGCCGCCGATAACCGCCGCGGCGATGGCCTGAAGCTCGAGGCCCGCGCCGGAATTGGCCTGAACCTTGCCATAGTAGGCGGCGTTCAAAACCGAGCACAGCCCCACGATGAGTCCGGAATAGCCGAACACGAAAAGGGTCAGTTTGGTCTTGGAGAGACCCGCCAGGCGCGCCGCGCTTTCGGAATTGCCCAGAGCGAGAATTTGCCGTCCGAGGAGCGTGTAGCGCAGCAGCACGTGGGTAATCGCCGATAGGGCCACGACGTAGTAACAGATCTTGGGAATGCCCAGAAGGTTGCCATCCGCCAGGGCGCGATAGCCGTCGGGCAGGTTCATCACCTCGCTGCCGCCGGTCACGATAGGCATGATGGCGCGATAGATCCACAGGCCGGCCAGGGTCACGATAATCGGATGGATTCGCGCGACCAGTGACAAACCGCCATTGATTAAGCTGAAGATGACCCCCTGCCATACGGCGAGCGCGAGGCACAGCGGCGCGGGCACGCCGGCCTTTACCGACAGCGCGGCAAACACGCCCACCAGACCCATCATGGAGCCCACGGAAATGTCGATGCCGCCCGCGCAGATGATGAGCATGGCGCCCTGGGCCATCATGGCGGGTATCGCCGCGTTCTCCAGAATGTCGAGCATATTGGCCCAATTCGCGAAACTGGCGGGGGTCGTCACCGTCATGTAGCCCGCGAGCAGGCCGATAAAGACCAACAGGCCCAATTCACGCATCTGCAGGGCCTGTGTAAGACCGCGCTGGAAGGGCGAACGAACAACCGCCACCTTCTCTGCGCTCCGGGGCACCGCGGCCGCGGCAATCGTCTTATCGTCGTCCGTCCGCGGATTAAAGTCGCCCGTCACACGGCCTTCAGACAGCGTGAGAACACGATCGCTCATCGCCATCACCTCCGGCAATTCGGAACTGATGAGGATGATGGCCGTGCCCTTTTCCGCCAGATCGCAGATGAGCTTGTGAATCTCCGCTTTCGCCCCCACGTCCACGCCGCGCGTTGGCTCGTCGAGTATGAGCACCTTCGGGTCCGTGGCGGCCCAGCGTCCAAATATAACCTTCTGCTGGTTGCCCCCGCTCAAGGTTCCGATGGCCTGCTCCATGGAGGAGGTCTTGACGCTCATTTCTTTGATGATGCGGGCGGCCAGCGCCTTCTCGTTTCGGTTGCTTACCAGCGTGCCATGACTCAATCGCGGCAGCAGCGTGACGCTGGAATTGGTGCGGAGCGCATGACCGCGAAATACCGCCTGAACCAGGCGGTCTTCGGGCAGATAGGCCAGCCCCTGGGCCACGGCCTGCCGGGGTGACTGCATCTTGAGGGGCCTGCCGTCGATGCTCACCGTGCCCGATGCGGGCTTGCGGATGCCAAACATGGCCTGGGCAAACTCGCTGCGACCGGCGCCGACGAAGCCATAGAGCCCGACAATCTCGCCCGCGCGCACCTTGAAGGAGACATCGCGAAAACTGTTGTCCCTAGCGGTCATCCCTTGAACTTCAACCCGCACATCGCCAATGGGAACGATCCGCTTGGCGTGAATCTGGGTATTCTCCCGGCCCACCATGGCCGCCACGATGCCGTCCATGGTCAGATCGGCAGCCACCTTGGTCTCGACCGTGGATCCATCCCGCATGATGGTGACGCGATCACACAATTCGAGGATTTCTTCAAGGCGGTGGCTCACGTAGACAATCCCCACACCCGCCGCCTTCAGGCGCTGGATCTGGGCAAAAAGATTCTCTATCTCTTTTACCGTAAGCGAGGCCGTGGGCTCGTCGAGGAAAAGCACTTTCGGCTTCGTCGCCACGGCGGCGGCAATCTCCGACATGGTGCGCCGGGCGACCGTAAGGGTGCCCGCATCCTGCGCCACATCAAAAGACTCGCCAATATCCGCAACGAGTTTCTTCGCCTCGGCATTGGTCCGGCCCCAATTGATGAGTCCACCGGGACCACGGACGAGTCCCCGCCCCAGCAGCATGTTTTCCGCAATGCTGAGCTGAGCAAAGAGGTCGGCCTCCTGGTGCACCACCACCACACCGGCCTCGGCGGCCTGTCGGGTGCTGGAGAAGCTCACGGCCTGACCCTGCAGCAGCATGACGCCGCTATCGGGCTTGAAAAGGCCCGTAGCGATGTTGATCAGCGTGCTCTTGCCCGCGCCATTTTCGCCGACCAGGCCCAGCACTTCGCCCGCGCGGACATGGAGCCGCGCCTCGCGCAGGGCCACGACGCCGCCGAAACATTTGTCGATAGAGGTGAGTTGGAGGAGGGTTTCCGACATAGGCGATGATCATACAGGCCAGCGACGGAGGGTTCAAATTAGTTGACAGTTGACAGTTGACAGTTGACAGTTGCGCATGCATTGCTGTTATCGTTGCTCACCATACTGCCATACTAGTTTTCCGCGCCCATAAGCCCCATAAGCCCCATAAGCCCCATAAGACCCATAAGACCCATAAGACCCATAAGACCCATTCAGTCACCGCCCTCTTCGCCATCAACCATCAACTATCACCTCTTCTTCAACGTCAAACTCACTACCACCATACCCAGCGCCGCGATCGCGGACAGCGTAAAGGCCATCACAAACGAGGCCGAGCCGGCCAGCCAGCCCGCGAAAATGGGGCTGAGCATGAGAGGCGCGCTGATAGAATTCATGAAGGCGAAGTAGGTCGGGCGCAATGTCGCCGGGGGCATGGCGAGGAGGTATAGGCTTCCGGCCATGTCAATGCCCTGCCGCGCGGCGGTCAGGCAGGCAAAGACAGCAAGCACCACCCAATGGAATCGCGGTGCGAGTATTTGAACGATGGCGTTCTGCTCGGGGAGAAAGGCCAGGACCGCCATCAAGCCGAAGGGTACAAAGGCGAGCAGACTTACCAACGGGAAAAGGCCCACTTCGCCGATGCGCCGTGCGATCCGGCCCCAGAATAAACTGAAGACGCCGCCGGTGAGCGCTATGCCCGCGGCGAAAAGCCCCGTGGCCTCAAGCGGCGTATCAAAGCGCGACATGGCAAAAGGCACGAGCAGGCTCTGGCTCATGTAGGCAAGGTAGAGGCACACACGGAAGTAGAAGTAGTATCGAAAATCGCGATCCTCGCGAAACACACGCACGCCACCAGCCAGGAAGCCGCCGAAAGTCTGCTGCTCCGGGTTCACAGCCTCCACGGGCTCGCGAATGGCGACAACGCAATAGTAAGCCACCGAGTTGATCGCGCCACCCACGATGAAGAGGGTGAGGTAATTGTAAGGATAGGTGAGGCCACTGTGCTCACCAAGGATATACACCGTCACAAGACCCGCCACGCAACCGAGCACGCCGCCGATGGATTGCCGGTAGGCCATCAGCATGGGGCGATGCACCACGGGAATGGATTTCGCCAGGATGTCCATGAAGGGGATGACGCAAATGCCGCCGCCCACCGCGAAGAGCGTCGTGCAGGCCAGGATCGCCCAATAGAGTATCTCCCCGCGATCCGAAAGCAGCCAGGTGGACGCGATCATGCAGGAAACACCGGATACACGAAGGAACGCCGAGAGCCGATAGGTGGGCATCTTTTCGGGCAGGTGCTGAATCCGGCTGCCCACGATAAGCTGCGGCCAGAACCAGCCCGAGGTCGCCACGGTTACCAGCAAGCCCACCAGCAAGGTGGAGCCGGTGAGCTCGAAGGCCAGCCCCGCCATGACGGTCTCAAAGCTATAGAAGACCGAGCCCATGGTGACGATGGCGCCATTGCCCACCAGCAGCCAGAAGGTGCGGCGAGATTCCGGCGTTAGAGCGTCATTCACGGTTGTAGATGGAGGCTGGCTCACAGCAGCCCGAGGATATGGTCGCGCACCTCGTACATGCTGTCATAGGTCGCATCCGGATTCAGCGCCTCCAGTTGCGCGCGGGTCTCATAGCCTGTGGCCACCGCCAGGGTAACCACACCCGCGGCCAGGCCCGCCAGCACATCGAAATGCATGTCGCCCACAAACACCGTTTCCTCCGGGGTGACACCCAGCACGGCCATGGCCTTTTGTACGGGCTCCGGATGGGGCTTGTGTTCGGTGACTTCCAGGGGGCCGATACGCGCATCCATGTAGTGCAACGCGCCCAGATGTTCCAGCAGCATTTCCGCGGCCTCGCGCCGCTTCGAGGTCACGAATCCCATCTTGATACCCCGCCCGGCCAGTGCCTCCAGCGTTTCTTCAACCCCCGGAAGAAGCGTGGTGATTGCGGCGCTGTGCTCGGCGTAGTAGGCGCGATAAATGCGGATGCACTCGTCCACATCGTGAGACGTCATCGTGGGAAACTGCTTGTGCAGGGGATCGCCGATGGTACCGATGATTACGCTGCGCTCCGGACGGGGCTCGCCAATGGTATCGAAGGTGTGGAAATAAGAATTCACGATGGCGTCGGTAGAATCCATCAGGGTGCCATCGAGATCAAAAAGTACAGCGCGTATCATGGGGTAATCCGGGGGTTCAGAGCTGGGGGCAAGCGGGCCGATAGTATAGCGCAAGGCGCCTGGACGCTTCACTCACGCACGGGATTATGCACACTCCGTTGGGAAGCGGGAGCGCGGGTTATCTTATCCGCGTATCACGCAGCGGCATTGCACGCAAAAACACGGACGGGAAAGTCCGTGCTCCCGTTACCGTCACGGCTCCACGCGATACAAATCATAGGGCCGCCCCTCCAGCACGCGCTCCAGCGTCAACTCCATCTCCGTCGGGGCCAGCACGTACTCAAAGCCATACGCTTCTCCCAGTCGGCGCCATTCCTCGACGCTGCGGCCGGGCCATCCCGCCAGGGGCGGGCCCGTTTCGCCATCCACCACAAATCCAAAGACCTCGGTATGCATTTTCTTCAAAGCCGGCGCGAGCGCGGGCACATAGCTCATGAGGTGGGCCGTCTGATAATCCGCCAGTATGGGGTGGCGAATTTTTCCGAGCCAGTTGACGTCCCAGTAGGGCGTCACAAGCATGGCGTCCGCTTCGCCGTGCTCATCCAGCCAGTTCGCCACCTGCTGGTGGATGGGCTGGAGGGCCAGATGCTCCCGGTGGCGCGTTTCCCGAACCACCAGCGACACCAGCAGCGCGGTGCCCAGCGCAATCGTCCCGCAGTGGAGCCAGGGCCGTTCCAGGCTTGGCCAAAGACGCACCAGGCCCTCGCAGACACCCCAGACCAGGGCCCCGCCCAGCATGCCGGCCAGGGCGAAGGGATAAAAGTTCTGCAGGAATGCCGCCACGACCGCCAGCAGCAGAAGCTGAATCGCCGGCAAGCGAAGCACGCCCCAAACGACGATCTTTCCATCCCGGGCGGCGACCGCAGACGCGATCGCGCCGCCACACAGCGCAAAGATCAGCCCCTCCAGATTGCCCCCGTAGCGAACAAAAATCTCGGGCGGCTGCAGCGTGCGCCACAGCGGAAGCAGCAGGGCATAGAGCAGCACCAGCGCCAAAAGGCCCCGTCCCCCGGCGCGGCCGCGCCACAGCACGCCAACCACCAGCGGAACGAGGAGTATCGCAAGGTGGTTCATAAGGCGATAAGGCATCCAACCGATCAGGGCGAAAGGCGCACCACCGCCCAGGACCTGATGGACCAGCCAGATCGAAACAACCACCCCGCTGAGCAACAGGGCGAAACCAAAGGTCTGGAATAGAACCCTGCGAGGCCCGTCTTCCAGACCGGGCCGCATGCCGTTCAGACCCGCCACCAGCAGAACGGCGCCCGCCGCGAGCACGCTTTTCAGGAAAGAGTCGCGCGGCACCGCCCGGTGCAGATCGTGCAGCCCGGTGTAGGCGGACCAGATAGCGTGGGCGTCGCCCTCGGCGAAGTAAGCGCCCGCGAGGGGCATGGACACATGAAACTGACGTTGCACGGCCAAAAAGATCACGCAGGGCGTCATCCCCACGACAAACCAGCCCACGGCCTGGCGCGCGCGCGCGTATTCGCGATTTCGGAGCGCCCACAGCCACTGGATTCCGGCAAAGAGCCCGATCACGGGCCACTGCCCCACGTGGACCATGGGCATAAGTCCCAGCAGAAACCAGACACTGCGCCAGCCGTTAAGCAGGAGCAGCCCGAACACCAGCAGGGCATAGCCCGCGCCAATCTGTCCCGTGGCAAAGAAATGGGGCCAGCTTTCGATGGGGTAGTAGCTCTGAAAACCCTGGTGCACCCCGAACAGCACCAGCGTCGCTGCCAGATGCCCGCCCCAGGCGCTGCCGCTGAAACGCATGCCAAGCAGATAGACCGGCACCGTGCAGAAACTGAGCTGGGCCACATTCCGCAGGCCGTTGATCAGGAGGGGCGAATCCCACAGGCTCAGCATCAGCGCGGAAAGGTAGCTCTGGCCACTGAACACATTGCGACAGTAGATGAAGAAGGGATGCCCCTCGGGATAGGGCACCGCCCTCGTAATCACCAGCGCGTGCTCCCAGGTTTCCTCCCAGCGCACGCCGCGCAGCGCTACCGCAACAACAGAAAAGACAACCCAGAACAACGCGCCCGCCCAAAGGCAGCGTTTCTCGCGAATCTGGAGGTAGGTCTCGGTCATGGGGCGATATTATGGCAATGAACAATGGACAATTGACAATTGACAACGATTGCCGAAGTCTGGCGACCGGTCCGGATGTGTTGCTCGAGCGCATTGTCCATTGTCAATTGTTCATTGTCCATTGCCTGCTGCTATAGTTTCTCGCGATGACCGAGCATAGCGAACAACCCGTCACTTCATGTGAGGCAACACCGGCGGAACCCAGATTTTCGCGGGCCTTTCGCCATGGCTGGCGCGTTGCGGGGCGTGAATGTCTGCGCGTCGCCGCACTTTTCTCCACCGCCGCGGTCATCGGCGCTATCTATGTCAGCACCTGGGGCGGCCCACCAGAGTTCTGGCAGCAGGTCTTCGGTCCCGCCGTGATGACTGCCTGTGGCCATGGCTACACCAACCCCATGATGTCGGAAGTACCGGGGCTGGAGGATTTCCTCTACCTCCGCAGCGATACCTTCGATTGCGCGAGCATCCCTGAGAACGTGACCCTGCTCCCGCAAGACACCTCGGGCATGAGCTACGATGAGATTCAGGCCTTCCACCCGCTCCAGCAGTTTCCCGGCTGGACCCAGTGGCAGCGCTTTCATCGCTATCTGGTGCTCAGCGTGGCGCTCATGTTCACCCTCTTCGGCGTGGCATGGCAATCACTCACGCCCCTCTACGCCCTCCTCTATGGCATCACCAACGCCCTCGGCTACGGCATTTTCCGCCTGGGCATGGGGCCGCGTTTCGCCACGCTGTTCACCGGACTCCTCATGACGTCGCCGGTCCACCTCCAGCAGTTGCCCCAACTGCGCGACTACAGCAAAGCACCTTTCTTCTTCGCCCTTATTCTTGTGGCGGGCTGGATCGTGAAGCGTCCCCTGCCCCTGCGCTTCCAGTTGCCCCTCGCGGCGGCTGTCGGCCTGTTCGCCGGCCTGGGTCTCGGTTTTCGGCAGGATGTCTCCATTGCCGCCGCCCTCTTCTGCGGGCTCATAGCCCTCTTCTCGCCCGGCCCCGTCAAGCAGACCTGGTGGAAGCGCGGCGCGGTCATCGCCGTCTTCGTCGCCGCCTTCGCCGTGTTCGGCTGGCCCATCTTCCAGGTCCTGTCCCGTGTCAATAATGCGACCCACGACACGATCATCGGCTTCACCAAGTACTGCGATCAGCGGCTCGGTGTAGAGGCGCCCCTCTACGATTTCGGCGATCCCTTTCTTGACGAATACGTCCGCGCGATCCTCATGGGCTATGCCCACCGCACCACAGGGCGCACGGAAATCTTTCGCCACTACTCGCCGGACTATGACGCCGCGGGCAAGGCCTATTTTCGCGAGATGGCAGCAACTTTTCCCGCCGACCTCATCATTCGCGGATATGCCTCCGTGCTCCGCACCGCCGACGAACTGCAGATCAGCACGGCCGACGTTACGCCCCGGGGCATCACCAATCAATTTCTCGCGCGCCTGTGGCAACTTCGCCGCTGGGCGCTCGACGCCCTGCCCGGTGGCGGGCGCTACCACATCGCGCTCATGCTGCTCTGCATTGCGGCCATGAACCCCCGCCTGGGCGCGGCCCTCTTCTGCGCCATCCTGTTGCTCGCGGGCTATCCGGCCCTGCGCTTCAGTGAACGGCATGCCTTCCACATGGAAATCCTCTCTCTCTTTGCCGCTGGCTTTCTGCTCCAGTGGCTGGTCTGGTGCGGCATGGGCTTCTGGAGGCGCCGAAAGGAAGTTACCTATCGCGCGACCCTTAACGCGGCCGCCCCCCTGGTCCGCCAGGGCGCAAGTGCTGCCGCGATCGCCGCGATCGCCGCGGTACTCCTGCTGGCGCCCCTGTTCGCCGCACGATGGTGGCAATCCGGCCAGGTCGCTCATATGATTGAGCGCTACGAAAGCCAGGATCGCACCCTGCTTATCACCCAGCGCGAGGAGCGCGAAGACAAAACACACTACGCCATTCCGGGCTTCGGCGACGCCTCGAAAAAAATGGATTCCCCCGTCAGGCTCCCCATGTACGCCGATGTGCTCGTCCTGGAGTTCCAGAGTGGGCCCCAGTGGATTTCCATAGACTTCAGCTACGAGGCGACGCACCCCAATTTTCAGTTTGACCGCACGATGGCGGTCCCCCCCGCGCCGCTGGGAAATTCCGGTCCCACACGAGTTTATTACCCGGTCTACTACGGACCGGAAGCGCGATTTACGGGCTTTTCCATACCGACATCGGCATCGGGGCGCTTTAAGGGGGCCTTTCGACTCAACGACCTCGGCAAGGAGGCCATCCTCCTGAACGCCGTCCTTCCGCCAACCTGGAAGCAACTGAATAAGTACCAGACGCTGAGCCGGTGACGAGAATCACGAATTACGACAGGTACGGTCCAAGCACCTTGGCGATGCTCTCAACGCTTAATAGTGCTCTTTCCCTTGCCCCGACTACCGCAAATAGATCACAATCGTATAGCAGAGTCACCACGCCACACAGTTTTAATGGAGCATCATCGATGTATCGAATTGTATTCTTCGCGGCCCTGGCCGCCGTCGGCGGCCTCGGGGTGCTCGCCGCTCACGCGGACGATGACGCCATCAGCCGCTGGCGCCTGGAGCCCTTCTGGACGGGCGCCACGATGCATGGCGAGAGCTGCTTCTTCCTGGAGGAAAGCGCGGGTGCAGCCCCGACCTCTACCCTTCTTTTCACGCCCAGAAAAATCCTCTCCGTGGTCCATACGGCCACGGGCACAACCTTTGAAGAGGGCCGGGACTACCTCCTGGACAAAGAAGCGCGACGGATCACCCTCACCAAAGAGACCCGTATCCCCTTTACGACGCGCGCGGACTACGAGCCGCCCATAGGCAAGTCCGGCCAGTTGTACCGCGACGGCACGCGGGACATCTTCTTCGAGAACGAGCACCTCTTCCACGATTTGCAGGTTGAAGTGACCTACGAGCACAAGAAGAAGGACTGGAGCAAACTGGGCGGACCTGTTCCCGAGCCGGCCGGGGACAATCTTGCCGATCTCAATCGTAAACTCGCGGCGGGAGACGCCCTCACGGTCTGCCTGCTGGGCGACAGCATCTCCTTCGGCCTCAACGCGAGCGGCGTAGCGGGTGTGGCGCCCCACCAGCCGGCCTACGGCGATCTCTTCGTCCAGGGGCTCACGGCGCGATTCGGCAGCCCGATTCAGTTCACCAACTTTTCCGTAAGCGGCATGGGCGCGCCCTGGGGCATAGAGCAGGCCCCGCTGGTGGCGGAAAAGAAGCCCGATATCGCCATCATCGCCTTCGGAATGAACGACGCCTCAGGGCGCTTTTCGCCAGCCGATTTCACCGCGAACATCCAGCGCATCATGGACGGCATCAAGGCGGGCCATCCCCCGACTTCTTTCATCATTGTGTCGCCCATGCTGGGCAATGCGGACTGGAAACACGCGGCCCCGGACCTCTATCCCCTGTACCGCGATGCCCTCATGACCTTGCGGGGCCCGGGTGTGGCCGTGGCCGATCTGACCTCCTTCTGGTCCACCTTTCTTGCCCGCAAGCGCTTTGTAGACATCGCGGGCAACGGCGTGAATCACCCCAATGATTTCGGCTACCGCGTTTATGCACAGGTGCTGCTCGCGCTCTTCCCGGAAACGCTGAAAGGATAGAACCGTGCTCGATCACCCCACGGAACAACTGCTTGAGTCCATGGGAGTTCGCATTCTTTCGCGCTTGAGCGTGGGCATCGCCATCACCCGAGAGGGCGACATCACGTACTGCAACGATGCCTTCGCCTCCATGATGGGCATGGAGCCCGACCGCCTTCCCGGCACGGTCCACCCCTTTCTTCAGGAGCGCCATGCCGGCGCGGAAAGCCTGAACACCATCCGGAAAGCACTGGAGGCGGGCAACATTGAGCGCCCGCTCCGCATACGCTATGAGCGGGGCGATGAGTTCCCCGCCTGGAACGAGGTGCAGGTTTTCAAGGAAAGCGAATTCCGCGTCTGGATGCACCGGGATGTGACCCAGCAGATGGGGGCCCACGAGCTGTGGCAGCGCTACGAGAAACTGGTGGACTCTTCGCGCCAGTTCATGGCGCTCGTCGACCGGAGCTACACCTACGAATTGGTGAACCGTTCCTTCGCCGCTCTCTTTAGCACCGAACCGGAAGCCATGAACGGCACCATCGCGCCAACCGTGTGGGGTACCGCCCTCTATGAGTCCATGGTGGAACCGTGCCTGGAGCGCTGCTTCCGCGGCGAAGAAGTGCACGTCCAGCGATGGCTTACCCTGCCTTCCGGCGCCCGGAGGCACCTGGACATGGTCTATTCTCCGTACCGCGACAAAGGGGGGGATGTGCAGCATGCCGTGTTCGTGGCCTGGGACAACACGGAGGAAAAGATCGCGACGGACACGGTGCACGAGTTGAACAAGGCGCTGGAACAGCGCGTGGAAGAGCGCACCGCCGAGCTGCAGGACACCCTCCAGGAACTGGAAGCCTTCAACTACACCATTGCGCACGATCTGCGCTCCCCCCTTCGCTTCCTCCGCTCCTTCGCCCGCATGCTCGAAGAGGAAACCGGCGACAGCCTCGGGGATTCGGGGCGCTACTACTGCACCATGATTTCCCGCGGCGTCGCCGAGATGCAGCACCTGATTGATCGGCTCCTCGACTTCTCACGGCTCAGCCGGAAGCCCGTCATGCTCGAACCCTGCGACCTGGATACCGTCATCGCCTCCGCCTGGGAAACGGTTTCCGTGGGAGAGACCATGGCCCTGACGGTGGAGCCGCTGCCCCGGTGTCAGGGCGACCCCTCCCTCCTGAAGCAGGTCTTTGTCAATCTGCTGGGCAACGCCACCAAATTTACCCGCGGTGCGGAGGCCCCCCGCGCCTGGGTCTACGCCGAGGATTGCCCCGCCGATTCGGTCCAGATCTGCGTGCGGGACAACGGCATCGGCTTTCACATGAATCACGCGGAGGCCATGTTCGCCCCCTTTAAGCAAATCCACGACCAGGCCGGCAATCAGGGAAGCGGACTGGGGCTCGCGATTGTGCGCAGAATTGTCGAGCGACACGGTGGAACCGTATGGGCGGAGGGCGTGGAGGGCATTGGCGCCTCAATCCATGTGCGGCTTAACGCCTGTGACGCGGCGATGGTGGAGCCCGCCGGAGGCCCCGGCGAACCCATTCCCACGCCCATTTCCGTGCCATGACATTGATCTAGATAGTGAAGCGCATTTAGGTTACAATGAGGGCCGAGGCGAATCCGGATTGAGCGTTGGTTCGGCCTCCACGTAGCGACCGGTGTCGTGCCCGGAGCGCTTCGCCCGGAACGGGGTGCGGCCATCGAGCTTTGCCCGCGGCCCCGAGAGTCGCTTGCAGCGGGAGTTGCGTGAATCCGGAGACACCCAGACGTATCGAACGAGATCAATTGCAGGGTATCAGGGGCAGACGATGCACACTGAAAAAATTCTGGTCGTTGAAGATGAAGCCGAGGCGCTGACGAAAACGCGTCAGGTTCTCGAAAACGACGGTTACACCGTAACAACCGCCACCAATGGTCGAGACGCGCTCGCCCTCATCGCGGAGAACAGCCCCGATTTGGTCGTGCTCGACATCAACCTGGATGCGGGCGATCACAGCGAGCCGGCCATGGACGGTATCGAAGTCCTGCGGCAGATGCGCAAGGAATCCGACGCCTGCGTGCTCATGCTCACCACCACCTCCATCAGTTATGTAAAGGTCGCCGCCCTCACCATGGGCGCCGACGACTATCTGACCAAGCCTTTTGACCCGAAAGAACTCACCGCGCGGGTTCAGGCCATTCTCCGCCGCGCGAAGGGGCCGGCCCGCTCCGGCAACTCCCTCGTCTTCAAGGAACTGACCATTGACCCCGGCGCGCGTATCGTGTGGAAACACGGCCAGGAAGTGAAGCTCACCCCCATCGAGTTCGATTTGCTTCATGCCCTGGCCCGGCGGCGGGGACAGGTCATCGGGCGGAGCCAGCTCATCAGTCAGGCCTGGGACTTCAAGTATGCGGGCGACGAACGCCTGGTGGATGTGCACATGGGCCGGCTTCGCAAGAAGCTGGAGGACGACCCCGCGAAACCCCGGCTGATCCACACGGTTTGGGGCAAGGGTTACCGTTTCGAGGGCGAGTTTGAATAGCAATCGCCCCGGGAAGCCGGGGCGCACCGGAGTTCAGGAGATGGCCACATGATCACACGGCCCATTTTGGAAAATGGCATCGCCGTGATTGCCTTTACCCGTGACAGCCTCGACGCGAGCAACACCAAAACCTTTAAGGACGATATGCAGCCCGTGCTGGGACAGTACAGCCGCATTCTCCTCGATCTGGAAGCGTTGCAGTTTGTCGACAGTTCGGGCCTGGGAGCCATGCTTTCCTGCCTGCGCGCCATGCACGACAAGGGCGGTCACCTCGCGCTCTGCGGCATGAGCAAGCCCGTGCGAACCCTGTTCGAACTTGTGCGCATGTACCGCATCTTCGATATCTACGCCAGCCGCGCCGAGGCGCTGTCCGTCATGGATCGGGGCGAGGTTACGCCAGAATAGCCTGGACCACATTCCCGGCGACGTCCGTCAGGCGGAAATCGCGCCCCTGGAAGCGATAGGTCAGTTTGGTGTGCTCGATGCCCAGCAGTTGAAGCAGGGTTGCGTGAAAATCGTGCACGTGGACCACATCCTGCACGGCATAGTATCCAAAGTCATCCGTGGCCCCGTGCGTCAGTCCACCCTTCACCCCGCCGCCCGCCATCCACAGGGAGAAACCGCGGATATGGTGATCCCGGCCCGTGCCCTGGGCCATGGGTGTGCGGCCAAATTCACCGCCCCAGATCACCAGCGTGTCCTCCAGCATCCCCCGCTGGGCCAGATCCTTCACCAGCGCCGCCGAAGCCTTGTCCACCAGACCGGCCGTGGTCGCAACGCCATTCTTTACATCGCCGTGGTGATCCCACCCGCGATGATAAAGCTGAATGAAGCGCACGCCGCGCTCCGCCATGCGACGGGCCAGCAGACAGTTGGACGCAAAGGTGCCGTCCGAGCCCTCCGTGCCATACATCTCCTTGATGTGCTGGGGCTCGTCGGAGAAGTCCACCAGATCGGGCACGCTGGTCTGCATTTTAAAGGCCATCTCGTACTGGCTGATCCGGGTCTGGATCTCGGGGTCGTCGGTAACGTCGTCGTGGTACTGGTTCATGGCCTGAACCGCATCCACCACGTCCCGCTGCTGTTTCGCGTTCACACCCTGGGGATTGCTCAGGTAGAGCACCGGATCGCCCTGGGAGTGAAATTGAACCCCCTGGAACTTGCTCGGAAGAAATCCGCTGTGCCATTGCCGCGCGGCGATGGGCTGGTTCTGTCCGCCGCCGGCCGAAGTCAGCACCACGAAGCCCGGCAGGTTGTCGGCTTCGTTGCCCAGGCCATAGGTGATCCAGCTTCCCATGCTGGGGCGCCCGGAGATGGACGTGCCGGTATTCATGAAGGTCTGGGCGGGATCGTGGTTGATCTGCTCGGTCTGCATGGACCGGATAATGCAGATATCGTCGGCAATACCCGCGATGTTGGGTAGAATCGTGGAGATTTCCTGCTGGGATTTTCCGTACCGTGCAAAGGTGTGCTGCGGGGCGAGGCAGCGCAGGGTCTGGCCCTGCAACTGGGCGATCGGCTGGCCCTGGGTCACCGATTCGGGCATGGGCTGGCCATCCAGCTCCGCCAGTTTCGGCTTGTAGTCCAGGGTTTCCAGATGGGACGGCCCGCCCGCCATGAAAAGATAGATCACGCGTTTCGCTTTGGGCACACGATGCAGTGGAGAAATAAGGCCCAGCTTCGCTTCGTTCGTGCTGGCCTCGGCCACGCGATTCAGGAGCCCGGCGAGGGCAAGCGAACCAATACCCCGTGCCGATCGCGAAAAGAACTGGCGCCGGGTCTGGGCCAGCAGGAAATCTTCGTACTTCATCGTTTTCACCTGTCCGGATATCAGCTTCGGGTAATGGTTTCGTGCAGATTAAGGATGACGCGGGCCACCGAGGTCCAGGCCGCCAGATCCACGGGATTCTGTCCGGCGGGTACCGGCGCGAGGCCCGTCTTCAGCAGGGCCTCGGCCGAGGCCGGGTCGTTGGTGTACTCCACAAGATGCTGGTGGTACAGATCGCGCAGCAGGGCCAGTTCCTCCGGTCGGGGCGCGCGGGAAAGCGCATAGGCGAAGGCAAGATTGATTCGGCCGTCGCTCTCCTCGCCGCCCTCCGCCATAATGCGCTGGGCAAAGACGCGCGCGGCCTCTACATACGTGGGGTCGTTCAGCAGCACCAGGGCCTGCAGGGGCGTATTCGAAACAGGGCGCTCCGCCGTACACTCCTCGCGCGTGGGCGCGTCAAAGGCCAGCAGGCTGGGGTGAAGAAAGGTCCGCTTCCAGAAGCTGTACAGCCCGCGACGATACTGATTCTCGTCCTTCTCCGTATCGTAGGCCAGCACGCCGCCGAAGGTGTTGCAATTCGCATAGTAGCCCTCCGGCTGATAGGGAAACACGGAACGGCCGCCGATCGTGGGTGTAAGCAGGCCGCTCATTTCCAGCGCGCCGTCCCGAACCATTTCCGCGTCGATCCGGTAGCGGCTCTGCCGGGCCAGCAGGCGGTTGTACGGATCCCGGTTTCGCAGTTCCGGAATCGCCTCGCTCGTTCGGCGGTAGGTCTCGGACGTGACCATCAACCGGATCATGTGTTTCAGATCCCAGCCGCTGTTCATGAACTCCACGGCGAGCCAGTCCAACAATTCGGGGTGGGTGGGCCACTCGCCCTGGGCGCCCAGGTCGTTCACTATCTTGGAGATACCCGTGCCATAGAATCGTTTCCAAAGCCGGTTCATGGTCACCCGCGCGGTAAGAGGGTTGTCGCGACTGACCAGCCAATTGGCCAGATCCAGACGGTTGGCCCGGCGACCAGTCACACCGAGGGCGGGGAAGGCCGCGGGCGTGGCGGGCTCCACGATCTCGCCCGTTTCGTCGAGCCAGTTGCCCCGAGGCAGCACCCGAATGGTGCGCGGCTCGGGTCGGGCCTGCGAGATCAGGGTGGTGGCCATCGTACCGCGCAGCGCGTTCAGCTCACCCTCCGCCTTCGCGAGCGCGGTCCGCTCACCGTCCAGCACGGGGGTCGTGGCCAGGAAATAACTTGCCAGGGCCTGATCATGCTCGGCCGTGCGCGCCATCAATTCGGTGGACAGCGCGGCCTTCACCGCCGGGGGAAGTACGGGCCAGGGCGTGCGGCCCGCGAGGGTATCGTCGGTAAGGCCAAGCCGGAAACTGTCAATCTGGTGGCCGGCAAAGGAGGAATTGAAGTAGAGGCGCACTTCCAGCACCCCGCCTTTCTCCAGCGTGACGGGCTGGGCAAGGCGCAAAACAATCGCATGATTCCCCCGGTGCTTGTGGGAATCGGCGGCCCAGCCGCTCTTCACGTCATCATCCAGCACGTTGGTGACGGGAAATCCCTCCTGCTCGTAATCCGCCGCGACCGATGCGAAGGGCAGCGGAATGCTCTCGGCCAGGCCGGGTCCGCGCCAGGCCGCCGTGACGTTGGTCAACAGGAAATTCCCGCCGCCGCGGGATACACCGCCGAGCAGGATATCGTCCAGCACTTCCAGGAGCAGGGCGGACACCGGAGCGCCGTGGCCCGGCAACTGTATCGTGTACTCATCTTTTTCCCGCTCCGGTCCCGAGGCCAGTATGCGCCGGTCGGGCATGGTCAAAAAGGTCGTTTCGCCCTGGGCGGTCACCGACAGCGGCTCGGGCCGTACCCACGGCTGGACGGAGCCTTCGCGCTGTGCGGAGAGGGCGCCCTCCCAGGCCCTTCGGGCGTCCTTCAACGCCGGCGTTTCGGACGCCAGCGTCTGCCGCACGGTCTGGATCTCGGCAAGCAAGGCCGCTTCCCGGGCTTCCTGCTCGGGCGTGGGCAGGTACATCCGCGGTTCCCAGATACCGCCGGAACCATACACGCCCTGCTCATCGATATCCGCGAAGAAGGCCTCAAACTGATAAAATTCCCGCGTTGATATCGGGTCGTATTTATGGTCGTGGCATTCCGCGCAGGCCATGGTCGTGCCGAGCCAGGCCGTTGCCGTCGTCCGCACGCGATCGGCGGCATACTTGGCCAGATACTCCTTCGCCTGCGCACCGCCCTCGGCCGTGATCTGGTTGAGCCGGTTGTACCCCGAGGCCACTTTCTGTTCGCGGGTCGCATCGGGGAGCAGATCGCCCGCCAATTGCTCGCGGGTGAACTGATCGAAGGGCATGTTGTCATTGAAGGCCTTGATGACGTAGTCGCGATAGGGCGATATGCTGCGGAACTCGTCACTGTGGTAGCCGTTCGAATCCGCGTAGCGCACCACATCCAGCCATTCCATGGCCATGCGCTCGCCGTAGTGGGGCGATGCGAGAAGCGAATCCACCAGCGCGCCGTAGGCGCCCGGATCGGTGCTCTCCACGTAAGCCTGAACCACTTCGGGCTTCGGAGGAATACCGAGCAGGTCCCAGTACAGGCGGCGCACCAGCGTGACCTTATCGGCCTCGGGCATGGGCGACACCCCCTCGCGTTCGAGCTTGCGACCGACAAATGTATCGATGGGGCTCGCCGCCGGGTCCAACGGGGCGGGTACGGGGGGAATGTAGGACCAGTGGGCCTCAAAGGGCGCGCCCTGAGCCACCCACGCCGCCAGCAGGTCCTTCTGCCCCTGCGTGAGCTGTCTATCCTGATCGGGCGGGGGCATCTGTTCGTCCGGGTCGGCGCTCAAAATTCGCTTCACCAGCGCGCTCGCCTCGGGATGGCCGGGGGCCAGCACGGTCTGGGCCGACGCCTCCGGCAGGGGCTGATCCAGCCGCAGATCCCCTTTGCGCGCATGGGCGTCCGGCCCGTGGCACGCAAAGCACTTGTCGGAGAGTATGGGGCAAATATGCCGGTTGAAGCTGATCGGCTCAGTAGTGGGCGCCACCTCCGCCGCAAACGCGGCGCAACCGACCGTCAGGACACACAGCGCAAGTGTACCGCGCAAAATCATACTGCCATTCTCCTCCGCCCCGGCTTCGGGTGCGAAAACCAGACTTCAACGGGCGGGCTGCCGCCCAAAAAAAGAGTGCTGCCGCCCCCACCGGAACCCGGCCGGAGCAGCAGCACCCGAACTCATGTTATCAGGCTACGTCCGGATTGCATTTCTTGCAGACCGCACCCGCCGTGCGGGCTTCCACGCAGCAGGGATGATCGCATTCTTTGTTCGCGGCCTGGGCCGTCGCACAGCAACTGCCATCCTTGAACTTCAACGCCACGGGAGCGGGTGTTGTGGCCGCGGCGCCCTTCGGGTTGCACTTTGCGCACGCGGTCTTGGCCGCCCACGCTTCCGCGCAACAGGGATGGTCGCACAACTTGCCGCCGTCGAAAGCCTTCAAGCAGCAGCCGTCGGCGTCGAACTTGGTCACGATCGCCAGCAGCGCTTCCGCGCCGGCGTTGCACTTCGTGCACACGGTATTGGCCTTCCGGGCCTCGTCGCAGCAGGGGTGGTCGCAAACTTTGTTTTCCGATGCGGACTTGGCGCAGCAGCTATCCGCCGTGAACAACTCCTTCGGCATGACCTTCGCCACCGCCGTCGCGGGGACAGCCGCCGGGTCAATGCCCAGATCGACCTTCAGGTTCGGAAGCGCGGCCTTCAGCGTATCCGCGCCGGCCGCCGTCACACCCGTCTGCCACAGGAAGATCTTCTTCAAGTTGGTCAGCGGGGCAAGCTGGGCCAGACCGGCGTCCGTCACCTGGGTACCGTAGAGATTGAGGTACTCCAGATTCGTCAGACCGGCCAGATGGGCCAGACCGGCGTCCGTGATACCCGTGCGCTCCAAGTGAAGCCGCGTGACCTTGGAAAGGCCGGCCACGGTCGCCAGACCGGCATCCGTGATCTTCGTGCCGGCCAGATTCAGCCAGGTCAACTGGTTGCACAGCGGCGTAAGCGTCGCGAGTTGCTCGTCGCCGATGGCGTCGCCGACGAGATGATAGTCCACGCGAACCAACGGCGTTTTCATGTCCAGCGGCATGGCCAGACCGCCGAGGGCCGTCACCGCTTCGAGCTGGGCGGGATCGGCGGGCGCCGTATTCTGCGCGAGCACCTCCAGCACGTCCACCGGAGCGGCGGCCTGATCGGCGGGCGCCGCGCCACCCTTCCAGTCACCGAAGTTTGCGCCTTCGGTGATCCAGGTGTGGATCGCTTTCGTCTGTTCCTCCGTCAGCGGATCACCCTTGGCCGGCATGATGTCCGGATCGTCCTTGGGCAGGATCGTGAGTTTATACAGGGCGCTCTCTTCGGGCTTGCCCGCCACGAAAATCGGGCCGTTTTCGCCCCCTTTCGTGAAGGACTCAAGCGAATCCAGCTTCAGGCCGCCTTTGTCTTTGTCTCCGCCGTGGCAAGAGATACACCGTTCCTGAAGGATCGGCCAGATCGTATCATTGAACGACACCCCCTCCGCGCCGGCTCGGGGCGACGCGCCCAGAACAAGACCGGCCACGACGGAACCGTAGGCCAGCTTCCGGCCCATAATGCTCATGCTTCTCAAGCCAATCATTTTCCTGCTCCGATTCATTTGGGGCGTCTCCGGCGTGATCGCGCCGGAAGGCGTCCAGTTGTGCACCTTAGTTTTGAGGCTGTGCGGACGCCTGAGCCGCGGGAGCAGCCTCCTCACCCTTCCAATCGCCGAAGTTCGCGCCTTCGGTAATCCAGGCGGCAATCGCCTTGGTCTGCTCTTCGGTCAGGGGATCGCCCTTGCCCGGCATGATATCCGGATCGTCCTTCGGCAGGATGGTGAGCTTGTAAAACGAACTCTCTTCCGGCTTGCCCGCCACGATGATAGGGCCATTTTCACCGCCGGCCTTAAACGCTTCCAGCGTGTCCAGTCGCAACTCGCCTTTGGACTTCTGGGGACCATGGCAGGAAATGCAACGATCCTTCACAATCGGGAGAATCGTGTCCTTAAACGACACGCCCTCGGCCTGAACCGGGTTGGAAAGGACATTGCCCAGCACGACGGCGGCCACGAACGAACCACAGGCAAGCACCCGGCCAGCGCCGGTCTTCGCATTCAACTTCAACATCGATACGGCTCCGATCTTATCCATGGCCGCCGGGCGGGCACCCGAAACGGCCATTACTACAATTGATTTTTCACGACGATGACTATCGCACGGCTCGCCTGGAACCGTGGAATTCCCGAGGTACTTCACTGGATTACGATGGTAACGCGACCGGCAAACGCAATGCAAATGCCGAATTGGAGCCCCCGGCCCCGTTCAACTCCAACCTTTAAGGGGGTGTTCTCGCCTTTCCAGCGGAATCGCCACGCGCTTCCCCTGAACATGGGCCTCAAACACCGCCTGGACCATCTCCTGGGCTTTCGCGCTGTCCTGCAGCGACGTCGCGGGAAGCCGATCTTCGTCAATCGCCGCAATCAGGTCGGTTACGATGGGCGCGTGCCGATCACGCTTCTGATCCGATATCGCGATGACCGGCGCATCGGGCAACGGCTTCCAGTTGCTGATAACCGTCCCATCCGCCGCCGTGCGCGGAATCCAGCCGGAGTCGTCGAGCCAAAGCACCTCCGGCACGATGGAATTCAGGATCTCCTCGCGCGACGGCTTGGCTTCGGGCTGGGGCTGGCGGCTGAAGGTGTCCATCTTGATGGAAATGACGCCTTTGGTCCCGTAGATGTCCACGCCCCAACGCCCCCCGGAACCCTCTTTGGTAAACATCGAACTGAAATGCCCCGCCGTGCCCTTGGCAAAGCCGAAAGTGGCATGGATACGATTGCCCACCACCGGCCCAAGGGGCTCGGAGGCTTCCCGAACATTCGCCGGAGTCGCCGCCGCTCCGTTGTGGGTGATATCGGCCTGGCACCAGCTCGCATCGCCCATCAGATAGCGCATGAGGTCAAAAAGGTGGGTGCCGAGCACCACCATATCCTCCGAACCCGCGCGCCCGTCTTCTTTGCCCCGACTCCGCGCTTCCACTACCGTGCCGATCAGCTTGTCATCGACGATGCACTTCTTTACGTGCGCCAGCGTCGCGGTCTGGCGGAAATTGTAGGCCACGGCCCACTTCAGGTTCTTCGACTCCACCGCCGCCACCATGGCGTCGGCCTCGGCCATATCCACGCAGAGGGGCTTTTCCAGAAAGCCATGGGCGCCGACCGCCACGCAGGCGTCAATATATTCCTTGTGATGGATCGTCCAGCGCGGCCCCACCGCCACCAGATCCGGCTTCTCCTTCTCCAGCATTTCCTTATAGTCCGCATAGAGGGTCGTGGCCTTGCACTCCGCACCGTACTTGGCCCTGCCGTCGTCGTCGGGGTCCGCCAGACCCACCACCTGCACGCGCGGATTCAGATCGAAAGCCAGGTGCATGTCGTGGCCATAGCCCCCCTGCTTGCTGTCGCCGATGATGCAGGCGCGAAAGGTTTTCGGTGCATCCTGTGCGCGGGCGCCCAGGCTCAGGCTCGCCGTGGCCGCGGCGGCCCCGGCCAGAAAAACTCTACGATTGATTTCCATGATGCAATCCTCAAGGCTGAAGGGCAGCTCCTGCACATGGGTGCCTCGAAACTGCGGGATAACTGAATGATCTGCTACACTGGACGACCCGCGCGATTACCCTGTCGCCCGCGGCCGGTCCGGCCATTGAGTATTCAACAATTCCACCCCGTAATCAAGGTTGCGAAAGGCCTCCATGCAAACCCTCCCCCCCGGCACCGCCGTTATCGTCATCGACCACGGCTCGCGTCTCGCCGCCGCCAATGCCATGCTGGATGACGTGGTCGCCATGTACCGAAATGTCACCGGCGCCGAGATCGTGGAAGCCGCCCACATGGAGCTGGCCGAGCCTACCCTGGAGGATGCCACGGCCCGCTGCGTGGCCCGGGGCGCCACCTCCATCGTGGTCCATCCCTATTTCCTGGCGCCCGGACGCCACAGCACCAGCGACATCCCCCGTATGGTTGCTGAACTGGCCCCGCACTATCCCGAGGTCTATTTTCGCGTCACCGAGCCCCTGGGGGTAGACACGATCATGGCCCAACTCATGCACCAGCGGATCAGGGAAGCCCTCGCCCGGGACTAACGGCTCCTATGGGTCGGTGCGAAAATCTCAGCCCGCCACCCCATACGCCCCCAAGACCCCCAAGACCCCCAAGACCCCCAAGACCCCCAAGACCCCCAAGACCCCCAAGACCCATAAGACCCATAAGACCCATAAGACCCATAAGACCCATAAGACCCATAAGACCCATCCCGCAACCCCAGGTTGCGACGCTTCCCCGAATATGCTACAAGAACAACACCAACCACCCACTGAAGGAGCCCTGATCGCGTGACCGCCCCTCCCAGCCCCCTCCGATGCGGTAACACGGGGTTCCTCTGCCTCATGGACAACCGATTTCTCGTGGAAATCCTCGGGCTGGAACGCAACCAGATCTGGACCACCTTCCCGGGGGTCTGCTATCCCCTGGCCGGCATGGGAGGGCGTTTCGAGTTTCACAGCGACACCGGCTTTATCGCCTATAACGTGCAGGTGTTGCGCTACGCGGACCGCCCCGAATCCGGCATCATCCTGGAACGAAGCGAGAGCGCGGATCAGCGCACCCACCGCACTTCCTGGCGCGTGCCCACCGATATCAATGTCGTGTTTCGCACGCCCAATTCCCCCGAACGCTACTCCGCCGTCATGGAGGATCTCAGCGCCGAAGGCGCCCTGCTTCGGGCCCACCCCGTGCTGCCGGTGCGCACTCCCCTGGAGATGACCTTCGCCCTCGACCGGGAACACGGCCCCCAGGTCGTGGAAGGGCGAATCTGCTACGCCCACGAGGAGACCGAGCTGCAGGCCCCCGCCGCCCTCCGCTATGGCGTGCGCTTCACCAATATGACCCCGGCGACCCGGCGTCTCCTCACTCTTTTTCTGTACCACCACGTGCGCAAGCTCTATCCCAAAGACGTGGCCGCCATGTATCCCCGCACCCGCCGACGGGTAACCGAGTAGCGGAAATCCACCTCAGGGACGGCAGAAAATGGACAAGACGACCGCTCCTCCATCTCCCTCTTCTCCCCGTCGTCCATTGTCAATTGTCCATTGTCAATGGCTCGCCTGTGCTATAATAATCCCCATAAGGAGGTTTCAAACCATGCGATATTGTCGATTTCTTCTCCCGGCCCTCTTTCTTCCCGGTTGCATGGTCGAAATGCTGACCACCACCGCGATACAGGCCGATCTCCAGGCCAAACAGGCCACCGCCGCTCAGCAGACCCTCTCCAACGTCAAGACCGACACCGGCCAGATGAACCTGCAACGGGCCGTGGACCTCTACCAGGCGGAGAAGGGAAGCTACCCCGCGTCCCTCGATCTGCTCGTACCCAATTTTATCGACGCCATACCACCCCGCGGCGACGGCGGAGCCTTTGGCTACAACCCGGTTATTGGCCGGGTGCTGGAGACCGATGCGGGCCCCACCGCGGCGGATTACCTCATGATGGAAAAAATCAAGACGGCCATCAATTCCTACGGCACCCGAACCGGCCTCTATCCCCCGACGCTGGATGCCCTGGCCCAGAGCGGCGATTTGCCCGTGATGCCCCGGACCGAAAGCGGCCAGCCCTTCAACTATAACAATCAGAATGGGGCGATCAGCCATCCGCTGGAAGGACCGGTGGCGGCGGCCATGCCCGCGCAGGCGCCGCGCTCCGGTGGTATGGCGCCCGTAGGCGGGGGCGGGCCCCTGGGCGAGGCCATGACCGGCATCGCCATGCAGGAACAACTGAACAGCAACAGCAATGCGGGTGCAGCGGCGGCGGGAACGCGCGGACGCACGGGCGCGCGGAGTGCGGCGGCGGAGCAGAGCCAGCGGCAGGAAAAAGCGCTGGACGATTTGGGTTTCTAAGATTATTGCCCCGAGGTGCCTGAGGCGCCGGTGCTCCCACGCATCGGCGCCGATTTCTTTTTCGGACCACCCTCAGGCGGCCCTCCTCCCAGGTTTACTTCGGCTCAGTGCACCTTTTGGTTCGGCACCAGGCGTATGGTCTCTTCGTAGGTCAGACGGCCAAACCAGCCTTCTTTCGGATTGCGCCGCACGTCCAGCACCTTGTATCCCCAGAGGGAATGAAGCCACCAGGCACGGACCCACGAATGCGTGGTCAACGAGGGATTGTCAGGTATTCCGTATACAGCCATAACGTCTACCTCCTTGTAGGTGTTGTCCACCAGGTTTGTTTGGCGAACGCTGCTCGCCCAACTACTGCGCCTTGCTGCAGCAAAAGAAGTATACCACGCGAATTTAAAATGTCCAGTAAAAAACGAAGAATTTTTGACGGAAGATTGTTGACAGAATCCTGACAAACCCCTGCCCGTGGCAAGGCGGCGACGAAGCCCTCGGGTGAGACAATTTTACGGACGTGCAATGGCGCCGCACCCGAGCATACGGAAGCCGGGAACCGCACCTCCGGTGCGGTTCCCGGCTCATTGGTATTCAGCTAGTACGTGGAGCAGACCCCGACCGGGGGAAGCCCATCACTCGTTCCTCGTGGCGCCACCGTAGAGGACCTCCAGGATCTGACCGGGCAACCTCAATAGGGTCTCGAAACAATTGAGCAGGAAAACGCCCAACGCCGCGATGAACAGTTCCGCCTGCGCACCAGGTCCATAGCAGCCGCCCGGTTGCGACTGGCGGATTTCATTGCGCGACAGAAAGCCATCGCCGTCCAAATCGAGCGCGTCGAACTGGCTTGTGGTAAGTTCTGGAAAGAGCAGCGCGGACTCTTCCCGTGATATCAGACCGTCGTTGTTCGCGTCGGCACGCATGAAATTTTCCAGCAGCGAAGTCGCCAGGTTTCCTTCGCCTTCGCCTTCGCCTTCGCCTTCGCCTTCGCCTTCGCCTTCGCCTTCGCCTTCGCCTTCACCTTCACCTTCACCTTCACCTTCACCTTCACCTTCGCCTTCGCCTTCACCTTCGCCTTCACCTTCACCTTCACCTTCGCCTTCACCTTCGCCTTCACCCTCACCTTCACCGGCGCCAGCCACCACGGTTACGGTGATGGCTTCGTCGTCGGACAAGGGTGGTGTCCCCGAGTCCGTGAGTACAAATGTCACCGTGTACGTTCCGGCATCACCGGTCACAGTCGCCCAATTCAGTGTCCTGGTTTCGGAATCAAACTGGGCGCCCTCGGGCAGATGCTCCACGCCGAAGGCGAGTGTATCGCCATCCGGGTCGCTACCCGTCAAGACGATCTGGAGCGCGTCACCCTCGGTGACCTCGCGATTGCCCACGGGATTCAACGCCGGCGCGCGGTTTACGTCGCCCACGGTGATCGTGATGGTTTCGCTATCCCCCCGCGCGGGTTCACCATCATCCGTCACGGTGAAGGTGACTTCATGGCTTCCGCCGTCGCTGAAGGCCGGATTCCACTGGAATGTCTGGGTCTCCGTATCGAACGTTGCGCCATCCGGCAGGTTCTCCGCGCCGAACACCAGAGTGTCGCCATCCGCGTCGCTCGCCGTCACCAGGAAGGTCAATGCGCCCCCCTCGTCCACCTGGCGGTTGCCAATCGCGGCGAGCTCGGGCATGCGGTTCACGTCACCCACGGTGATCGTGATGCTCTGAGAATCCCCCTCGGCCGGCGCGCCGTCGTCCGTCACCGTGAAGATCACGTCGGCATAGACTCCCGCATCTTCAAAGCCCGGTGTCCAGGTAAAGGTTGCGGTTTCCGGGTCGAAGCTGGCGCCCTCGGGCAGATTGGCCGCGCCGAAGCTCAGCCCGTCCCCGTCGGGATCGATTGCCGACACCGTGAACGCCAGCGTGGCGCCCTCCGGCACTTCCTGATTCGACAATTCGTCCAGCGCCGGCGGGCGGTTTACATCGCCCACGGTGATGCTGATGGTCTCGGTATCGGTCAACGGTCCCTCGCCATCGTCCGTCACACGGAACAGCACGCCCGCGTAAACGCCGGACTGGTCGAAGGCCGGAGTCCATGTGAAGGTCGCGGTTTCCTGATCGAAGCTCGCGCCCGAGGGCAACGCCGCCGCGTCAAAGGTCAGTGTGTCGCCTTCGGGATCGCTTGCGGACACGCCGAACGTGATGGTGGCCCCTTCGGCCACTTCACGGTCGCCTATGGCGTCGAGCACCGGCGCGTCGTTGACGGGCGTTACGGATATCTCGAAAACACCCGACACCGGCACCGCGCCATCCTCTCCACCGTCCGCCGCGCTGAACGCAAAGCTGTCGGACGTGGTCTCACCGCCATTGTGCGTGTAGATCAACTGGGCGGCGTTCAAATCCGCCTGGGTGAAGGTGGTCACCGAGGTTTCAGGCTCCGAGATCAACGCCAGAACGCCGTTGGCCGGAGCCGCTGTGACCGTGTAGGTCAGATCCGAAGCCCCGTCGTCCACGTCACTCGTTTCGAGCATGCCCGCGTCCAGCGTGGCCACGCCGCCTTCGTCCACGGTCACGCCCGAGTTCAGGGCCAGAACCGGCCCGTCATTGTGCGCGGTCACCGTGACCTGCACCGCGATCTGCGACGACGCCTCGCCGTCGCTCGCTTCCAGCGTGAAGCTGTCCGAACCGTTGAAGTTCGCGGCGGGTGTGTAGGTCAACTCCGTCGGACTCGCGCCCTCACCGTCGGCCGTGGCAACGCCGTTCGAAGCGGAAACCGCGAGGCTCCAGGTGATCGGGTCGCCGTCCGCATCGGTCGCGTCGACCGCCGGCGCCACAAAGGCCACCGGCGTGCCGTCTTCGTCCATGGTCACCGTGATCGGCCCCGTCTGCGTGATGGCGGGCGCGTCATTCACCGGATTGATCGTCACGTTCACCGTGATCTCGTCCGTGCCACCATCGCCGTCCGACACCTGGATGACAAAGCTGTCGGAACCGTTAAAGTTGGCATTCGGCGCATAGTCGAACACCGACGGAGACAAGACGCCGCCGGATACCGTCGCCACGCCATTCGTCGCCGGGGTCAGCACGGACCACGAGAGCGCCACGCTGTCCGGATTCTGGGCCATCACCGTGGGGGCGTCCCACGCAATAGGCGCGCCGTCTTCGTCCATCGTCACCGCCAGCGGATCCGCCTGTTCGATCACCGGCGCGTCGTGGGTATTGTTTACCGTCACGTCAATCTGGATCGTGTCCGTGCCGCCGTTGCCGTCCGACACCTGCACCACGAAACTGTCCGAACCAAAGAAATTGCCCTCGGGTACATAGTCGAAGGTCAGCGGTGAAGCCCCGTCGCCCGACACGGTCGCCGTGCCATGGGAGGCCTGGGTCAACACCGACCAGGAAAGCTCATCGCCGACCGGATCCTGGGGCGTGGGATCGCCCTGCTCATTGCTTCCCGGCGAGTTGGTGGGGCCGTCGATATCCGCAGCGCTCAGAGTCGGGGCGGCCCACGCCGTGGGCGTGCCTTCCTCGTCCATCGTTACCGTCAGCGGGCCGTCGCCCTGATCGATGACCGGCGCGTCGTTCTGCGGGGTGACGGTGACCACCACGTAGACCGTGTCGTGGTTGCCGTTGCCGTCGGAAGCGCGAATACCGAAAATATCCGTTCCAGCGGAATCCGAATCCGGTACATAGTCCAGCACTTCGGGGGAAGCCCCCGTGCCGCTTACCGTCGCCGTGCCGTACTGGGGATCGAAGTCCAGCGTCCAGGTGATTTCGTCGCCGTCCGCGTCCATCGCCGACACCGCGGGAGGTGCCCAGGCCATCGGCGAACCGTCTTCGTCCATCGTCACATTGACCGGGTCTGGGGAAATAACCGGTGTGTCCTGTTGCGGAGTGACCGTCACGTTGACCGTAAGCGTATCCGTACCGCCATTACCGTCGGAAATGGACACCACGAAGCTATCCGAACCGTTGTAGTCCGCGTCCGGCGTATAGCTTACCGGCTGGCTGGCGCCCGTGCCGCTGACGGACGCTTCGCCGTGAGTCGCCTGGGTGCCGATGCTCCAGTTTATCGTGTCGGCATCCACGTCCACACCGTTCAAGGTGAGGCTGAAGGGCGTCGGCGTGCCGTCTTCATCCATGGTCACGCTAACAGTCGATGCGTCCGCGCGCGAGAAGCGGTGGATCATGGCGCCGACGAGATCGGCGATGAAGATCGTTCCGTTACCGCCAACGGCGATGCCGAAGGGATAGCTGAACTGGCCGTCCGCGGTACCCTGAGAACCGAAGGTGCTCACGAATTCGCCGGTGGTGGTGAACACCTGCACCCGACGGTTGTTGCTGTCCGACACATAGAGAAACCCGTCCGGACCGAAATCGATTCCGTAGGGCGAACTGAACTGACCGTTCAACGTTCCGTTCGAGCCGAAAGCCCGCACGAAAGTGCCCGTTGACGTGAATACCTGGACGCGGTGGTTCAATCGGTCCGTGACATACACATTCTCGGCACCGTCCAGCGTGATCGCGCTCGGGTTCTGCAATTCGCCATCGCCCGTTCCAAAGGTGCCCCAGGTGGTCACGTGCGCGCCCGTGGCGTCGAATTTCTGAATTCGGCTGTAACTGATATCCGCCACATAGATATGGCCCGAAGCACCCACCGCGATATCGCTCGGCCCCTGAAATTGATCCGGATCCGTGCCCACTTCGCCGAACTTGAGAACGAAATTGCCGTTCGCGTCGAACTTCTGCACGCGGTTGCCCGAGTTCTCCGCCACGTAGACGTAACCGGCGGCGTCCACATCAATACCCATTGGGTTCGTGAACTGTCCATCGGCCGTGCCGACGGAACCCCAGGTGCGCAAGAAATTCCCATTCGCGTCGAAGACCACCACGCGATGGTTGGCCGAGTCGGCGACATAGACGTTGTTCGAGGCGTCCACCGCGAGTTGGGCTGGCTCGTTCAACTCGCCGTTTCCAGTACCTGGCGCGCCCCAGCGGATATCGAAGCCGATGGCGCCCAGAAATTCCGGCGCGTCGTTTTCCGGGCCGATCGTCACTTCAACAACTATGGTGTCCGCATCCGTGCCGTCGCTCACTTCAACCGTAAACGCATCCGAGCCGTTGAAGTTCGCATCGGGCGCGTAGGTAAATGTGGAAGGTGAAACGCCCGTGCCGCTCACCGTCGCCGTGCCGTGGGACGCGGGGGAACTGACGGACCACGTCAGCGTGTCAACCGTGTCGACATCCGTCGCCGACACCGTGGGCGCGACAAAGGCGGTTGGCACACCGTCCTCGTCCATCGTCACCGTCAGCGGGCCGGCGCCCTGGTCAATGACGACCGGATCCTGTTGCGGATCGACGGTTACGTTTACCGTAACCGTATCCGTGAGCAGGCCATCGCTGATTTGCACATCAAAACTGTCCACGCCGTTGAAATTGCCAATGGGCGTGTAGGCGACTGTCTTCTCCGTGCCCGTGCCGGATACCGCCGCGACGCCATTCGTGGCGTCGCTCGATATCGCCCAGGTGATTGTATCGGCATCGACATCCAGCGCGTTGAGGGTCAAGGCAAACGGCGTCGGGTTCCCGTCCTCCGACATGGATACCGCGACAGACGCGCCGATAGTCGAGGTATCGAAATATTGAATGCGATTGCCGCTGTGATCGCCAACATAGATCCGGCCCGTCGATGCAACAGCGATGGCAAAAGGGGTAGTGAATTGCCCGTCGCCGCTGCCGGAGCTCCCAAATTTCTGGACGAAGGTCCCGTCCGACTCGAAAATTTGCACGCGCCTGTTTCCAGACTCCGCGACATAAATTCGGTCATCCGAGTCCGCCGCGACACCCCACGGGGCGGAAAAATCACCGTCACCCGAACCCGACTGGCCCCACTTGCGCAGAAAAGTTCCGTTCGCATCAAAGACCTGCAGGTCGCTACGACTAATATCGGGCACGTACACGTTCCCCAGGGAATCGACGGCAATTCCAAAAATAGTTTGGAACTCGCCATCGGCAGTGCCGTCGGCCCCCCATTTCCTTACGAAGTTCCCGCTGGCATCAAACTCCTGGATTCGGTCGTTCCCACTGTCGGCAACGTACACTTGCCCCGAGGGGCCAACGGCGATGCCGATTGGGCTGCTCAACTGTCCGTCTGCCGAACCCAGGGAGCCCCACTGGAGCAGGTAACTTCCGCCGGAAGTGAACTTCTGGATCCGGTGGTTTTGATAGTCCGCCACGTACACGTTGTCGGACGCGTCCACCGCGACGCCCGAAGGCTGATTGAGCTGCCCGTCACCCGTGCCCGAAGTACCCCACTTCCGGAGGAAGGTCCCGTCCGCATCAAACACCTGTATCCGGTGATTCTGCGCATCGGGAACGTACACGTTGCCCGCGCTGTCCAGCGCGATCAGGCGCGGATTGGAGAGCTGGCCGTCGGCTGACCCCGTGCTGCCCCATTTTCCCGCGAATTCGAGTTGTCCCACGAACTCGGGCGCGTCATTCACCGCGTTGATCGTCACTTCAATTACAATCGTATCGGAATGGGTGCCGTCGGAAGCCTGCACGGTGAAACTGTCCGCGCCGTTGTAATTCGAGTCGGGCACATAGGAGAACGAGAGCGGAGACGGACCCACCCCGCCCACCGACGCCGTGCCATGGGTCGCGGGCACGCTCACCGTCCAGATGATGGGATCGGCTTGGGGATCAACCGCGCTGAGCGTCGGGGCCACAAATGCCGTCGGTGCGCCGTCCTCGTCCATCGTGACGAGAAGGGGGGAGTCACCCTGATCGATTACCGGGGGGGTCTCATTGGCCCAGGCCGACACGACGCCAAGGCAAGTGCCCGCCACGACGATGGCGCCCCGCACTACGCCCTTCCAGACGAACTGATTGATTCCCGATAGCGTTCCCATTCTATGCTCCTGCCTTGGTTGGACTCGATGTCTGGTTCACGGGGCGCCCGTTGCTGCACTGAGGCCCCGCCAGCAATTCGGTCGCTGGATCCGATATGCGGCTTCGCCGCCGGTATTAACTCTTTACACTAGAATAAAGATTCATATATGTCAAGCTTGCAGTAGTATAAATTTCGGACAAAATGGCACGCATCATCGACTTTCACACCTTACTCACAGAAAGTCACCCGCTCCACTTGAAACAAGAGCGGAACCGACAACCTGCCGGTTCCGCTCGCCTCTTCAAGCTTTCCAGGAATCACTATTCCTGATCGGGTTCTCGATGCATCAGCCCGTAGATGTATTGCAATAGTTGTCCCGGAATCCGCGTCACGGACTCGAAAAGTCCCAGCAAGGTCATCACCAGGCCAATCGGCCCGAAATCCTTCGCTTCATCCGGACTCGGGCAGGCACAACCGCCCGTTGTTCCGTTCAGTTCCGCACGGGAGAGAAATCCGTCTCCGTTGCTATCCAGATCGTCAAAATCGGCCTCTGTCAGTTCGGGGAACAGCGCCGAAGACTCTGCTCGCGAAATCAATCCGTCACCATTGGTGTCGGCACTAGTGAAATTCTCGAGCAACAGTTCGGCCAGGCTTCCTTCGCCTTCGCCTTCGCCTTCGCCTTCGCCTTCTCCTTCTCCTTCTCCTTCGCCTTCGCCTTCGCCTTCGCCTTCGCCTTCGCCTTCGCCTTCGCCTTCGCCTTCGCCTTCGCCTTC